>JAXDKX010000242.1:0-2718 GCA_034666905.1 Chloroflexota bacterium
CATCGAGGGTTTCCGCCACCTTGGCGCCCGCGGCTATCTCGGCAAGTTCTTCCCGGTCTATGAATTCAGGAACGGCGTCGGCGCCGGGATCATCGCCATGTTCGTCGGGGTCATCGAGCTCATGCTCGAATTCGTCAAGCCGGTGACGCTTTCGATGCGGCTCTTCGGCAACATCTACGGTGGCGAGGTTGCCCTTGGCGTCATCACCTCGTTGACGATCGCGATCTTCCCGATCGCGCTGATCCTGCTCGATGGCATGCTGAACGCGATCCAGGCTCTCATCTTCAGCGTGCTGACACTGGTGTTCATCACGTTGGCGATCGAAAGCCATCACGATGAGGAAGGCCACGTCGCCGAGGAGGCGCTCGACGTCATCGAGGGAACCCCGCCCAAGGGGATGCAGCCCGCCCACTGACATGCCGGACTTCGGCGCACCACCCACGGTCCCAATGATCCCGGGCCGCCCGCCCGGGGAGTAGGAGGAAATCTCGACATGGAGCACATCGGCGCCGGACTCGCCGCTCTCGGGGTCTTCGGGCCCGGCATCGGCATTGGCATCCTCGCGGGCCTGTCCGCAACGGCGATCGGCCGCAATCCCGACGCAGCAGGCCAGATCCGCGGCATCGCGATCATCCTCGCCGCGTTCGCCGAAGGGCTCGGCGTCCTGGCGATCGTCGTCGGCCTGCTCGCGATCTTCATCAAGTAGCCGGCGCGGCACGGAGACGGCATCGTGGAGCTATTGGCAGTCGCAGGCGGATTCGGGCGCGAGGTCGTCCGTCTGACCGCCGAGGGCGACGCCGCGCTGTTCCAGATCAACCTGTTTCAGGTCATCATTGCCGCGGCCAACTTCGTGGTCTTCCTCGCGATCATCTGGACATTCGCGTTCAAGCCGGTCTCGAAGATGCTGGCCGATCGCAAGGCCCGAATCGAGCAGGGGCTCAAGGACGCCGAGCAGGCCAGGCGCGACCGCGAGAACGCGGAGGCAGAGCGGGTCGCCGCCCTGACCGAGGCCCGCCGCGAGGCGAACGACATC
Organism: Chloroflexota bacterium; assembly: GCA_034666905.1. Classification (GTDB taxonomy): domain Bacteria; phylum Chloroflexota; class Limnocylindria; order Limnocylindrales; family CSP1-4; genus SPCO01. Next base: position 1,034 of record JAXDKX010000242.1, read on the forward strand.
CTGGCGCGCGCCCAGAAGGTCGCCCAGGAGACCCGCGACGCCGACATCGCCGCGACCAAGGAGGAGCTCGAACGAATGCGCGTCCGGGCCGCCGCCGACATCGAGGCGGAGAAGGTCCGCGCGATCGCGGATGTCCGCGCCGAGGTCGCCGACCTGGCGCTCCGGGCGGCCGGCCGAGTCGTCGGCGAGACGATGTCCGACGAGCGACAGCGCCGCTTGGTCGAGGAATTCCTCAAGAGCTCCGCCGCGAAGGGATCGAACGACTGATGGCACGCCGCGAAACGGCCGCGCGCCGCTACGCCGAGGCAGCCTTCGAGGTGGCCACGCGCGACAAGACCGTCGAGCGCTGGCGATCGGAACTGGAGACGGCCGCGGCCATCGTCGCGAACGAGAAGGTCGGCCATGCCCTGGCCAACCCGTCCGTCCCGCTCGAGGACCGGACGGCGACCGCGGAGAAGACGTTCTCGAAGATCGTCTCGCGGCCCGTGCTCAACCTCATCGGCCTGATGCTCAGACGAGGGCGGATCGAGGAGCTGCCGAGGCTGGCGGCCGAGTTCCGCCGTCTCGACAACGTACAACAGGGGATCACCCTGGCAACCGTCACCAGCGCCTCGCCGCTGAGCAAGGATGAGATCGCGGCCGTCGCCAAGCGCATGGAAGCCATCACGGGCGGTCGGGTCGAGCTCGAGGTGCAGGTCGATCCCAGCCTGCTGGGCGGCCTGGTCGTGCGGGTCGGCGACCGTCTGATCGATGGAAGCGTCCGGAGCCGCCTCGAGCGCCTGCGGAATCAGCTCGTTTCGGGCGCCCTCTAGGAGATCTGAGACCGATGGCCATTCGTTCCGATGAGATCACCAGCATCATCAAGTCGGCGATCGACGCGTTCGACGCCGGCGTCGAGACCCGCAGCGTCGGCACCGTCGTCGAGGTGGGCGACGGGATCGCCCAGATCTACGGCCTGGCCGGCGCCCTGTCGTCCGAGCTGCTCGAGTTCCCCAACGGGTTGATGGGCATGGCCCTCAACCTCGAGGAGGAGACCGTCGGGGCGGTCATCCTCGGGAATGCGACCGCGATCAAGGAAGGCGACACGGTCAAGACCACCGGACGCGTGGTCGAGGTGCCCGTCGGTGCCGCGCTCCTGGGGCGGGTCGTGGACCCACTCGGGCGCCCGATCGACGACAAGGGCCCCATCGCGTCGAAGGCGAGCCGCCCCGTCGAGCGGATCGCCCCGGGTGTCATCGTCCGGCAGTCGGTCGATACGCCGGTCCAGACCGGCATCAAGGCGATCGATGCCCTGATCCCGATCGGCCGGGGCCAGCGCGAGCTGATCATCGGCGACCGCCAGACGGGGAAGACCGCGATTGCGCTCGACACGATCATCAACCAGAAGGGCAAGGGCCTGGTCTGCATCTACGTGGCCATCGGCCAGAAGCTGTCGACCGTCGCCAACACCGTGGCCATCCTCGAGCAACACGGCCCCATGGAGCACACGATCGTGGTCGTGGCGGGTGCCGAGGATCCTGCCCCGCTCCAGTACCTCGCCCCCTATTCGGGCGTGGCGATGGGCGAAGAGGTGATGGAGAACGGCGTCGAGGTGCCGGGGCAGGGCCTGGTCAAGGACGCGCTGCTGGTCTATGACGACCTCAGCAAGCACGCCTGGGCCTACCGCGAGATGTCCCTCCTGCTGC
>JAXDKX010000243.1:0-13633 GCA_034666905.1 Chloroflexota bacterium
ACACGCAGGCACCCGTCCGGCCCGCCGAATCGCCGTTGCTGGTCACGGCTCCCCGGGCCGTCTACCAGGTTCTCCTGCCGAAGGATCCGACGAAGGGCTTCATCGTCGTGTACGAATTCCCCGACTCGAACACGGCAGCGCAGGCTGCGGCCGAAGAGCAGGCCTACCTCGCAACCGGTCCGGGTCGGATCCAGTCTCCGCAGGGATCGATCCAGGTGCTGCGGCAGGTCGGCGTGACCGTGGTCCTGTATGAATGGCTGCCCGGGGCCGCCCAGGATCCAGCGGCGCCGGAGATCGAGCAGGCGCTCGAGACCCTCGGCACGGGCTTTCCGATCGGAGGCTAGGCCCGTCAGGCCGAGGCCGCTTCGCCTGCCGGGGCCGCCGGAGCAGCCGGCCCAGCCTCGGCGATCGCCCACTCGCGCACGGGGCCACGCTTGATCTTGAGCGTGTGCGTCCGGGGGAAATCGTCGTCCGGCCAGAGGCGCCATCCCGCGATCCGCTGGTTCGGGCCGAGGTGTCCGTTGGCCGACTTCACGATCTCGTCCATCCTGGCACGCAGCGCCATGGTCGCGGCGTTGGCTGGACCGGCGTCGGCGCCCGCATCCGCCGTGCCCGCGTCGCTGCCGCGATCCCGGAGCACGATCGCCTCGATCCGCCCCGGTCGCGTTTCGATCGCCACGGAGTCGCGGAGCCCGGCGACCCGCAGGGCGTTCTCGATGTCCTCCGGGTAGACGTTGAAGCCATTGGGCAGGACGATCATGTCCCGGCTCCGGCCCGAGAGGATCAACCGGCCGGCGCCATCGAGATGGCCGATGTCGCCGGTCCGGTACCAACCGTCGGGCGTGTAGGCCGCGGCCGTGGCGACCGGATCGTGCCAGTACCCCTTGAACAGCGTCGGACCGCGGAACTGGATCTCGCCATCGTCGGCCAGGCGCATCTCGATCCCCGCCGGTGGCCGGCCCACCGTCCCGATGCCGGCATCGTCGAGGGTCGTGCAACTGCCGGTGCCCGTCTCGGTCGCTCCGTAGCCCTGGAGGACCGTGACGCCCAGGTCGACCCAGCCTTGCTGGAGCGCCGGCGGAAGGAATGCACCGGACGAAAGAAAGAGCCGGAAGTGCCCGCCAAGCTGGGCGTGGACGCTGCCAAACAGGCGCCGCCGGATCCCTGCGGGCAGGTGGCGGGCGACGGCGCGCAGGCGATCGAACCCGGCCGTCCTGCCGCGTTTGGCGACTTCCCGCTCGATCGCGCTCCAGAACAGGTCGAGGACCTGTGGGACGACGACCATCGAGGTCACCCGGTGCTCGCGCAGGGCGTCGAAGATGACCCGCGGGTTGCGACTGCGCACGTAGAGAATGTCGGCCCCGACCGATAGCGCGTAGTACAGCCCGACCGCCTGCTCCAGGAGGTGCGAGAGCGGCAGGAGCGAGACGAGGCGGTGGTCCAGGGCCGGCACGATCCGATGGAAGGACTCGATCGAGGCCCGCACGTTGTCGTGGCCGAGCATCACGCCCTTCGGCGTCCCGGTCGTGCCAGACGTGAAGACCAGCTCGAAGATCTCATCCGCGGAGGGCCGGGGCAAGCCGGCGACCTGGGTCTCCCAATCCGGCGGGAATGAGGCGTCCGGGTCGGCGCAGAGCGCCTCGACCGACGTGGTCGGAAAGCGATCGAGTCCGGCTTCGCCAGGGTCCGGCGCATCACGGCCGGTGCCGAGCACGAGGTGGCGTGCCTCCGACGCCTTGACGATGCCCGAGACGGCGTCCGCCGACATCCGGAGATCGAGCGGGACGATGATCAGTCGAGCGCGCATCGCCCCGAAGTACGTCGCCGGCAGCTCGGGGGTCGACGGAGACCACGTCAGGAGGCGATCGCCCGGCTCGAGTCCGAGGGCTCGGAGCCGCCAAGCCGCGATCCTCGATCGGCGCTGCAGCTCGCGATAGCTCCATGTCGTCGTCGATGCATCGTCGCGCCGCAGGCTCAGCGCGGTCCGGTCGCCGTAACGAGCAACCGCATCGTCGAACAGGTCGAGCACAGTGGATGACATCACCGCAGGGTACGCCCCCGCCGGGGCCTGTTAGGCGATACGTGTTCGATACGTGGGTGGAGACATCATCCGGCGATGGATCCTGTTCGACTCGGCCACTCGTATCGAGCGCTCCGTCTTCGCCATCGATGCGCCAGGAGGATCTGGCGGCGAAGGCCAATGTTTCGCGCTCAGCGATCTCCAGGATCGAACGCGGGCGCGTGGGCTCCATCCCGCTCGCGAAACTCCGACGGATCGGCGAGGCGCTCGACGCTGAGCTCGACATCCGGCTCCGGTGGAACGGGGAATGGCTTGACCGCCTGCTCGATCAGGCGCACGCAGGCCTCGTGGAGAACCTCGTTGAGCGCCTCCGATCGTGTGGCTGGGAGCTCGAAGTTGAAGCGTCTTTCTCGATCGCCGGTGGGCGTGGTTCCGTTGACGTCCTGGCGCATCACCGCGACAGCGGGATCGTGTCGTCGCCGAGGTCAAGTCGGTTGTGCCTGATTCGCAGGCAACGATCCATGGGCTCGACCGGAAGTCCAGGCTTGCACACGAGATTGCTCGTTCCCGCGGCTGGGAGTGTCGCGGCGTGGCGAGATTGCTCGTGATCGGCGACTCATCGACCTCGCGACGTCGCATCGCGCTGCTCGGGGCGACCTATAGCTCGGCATTTCCCGTTGTCGGCCGCGAGGTGGTTCGGTGGCTGCGGGAGCCACGCGTACCAATCTCCGGGCTGCTCTTTCTGCCATATGCGCGCCCGACGAACGCAAGGACGGCGACGACCGGCATGCAACGGGTCCGACGGGCGGATTCGATTCGACAGCGTCGCCATACGAGCGCCAGACAATCGGATGGGCCCGAACGCCCCGTGTCGTCGAGCTAGCGTGCGTGGGAGGAACATATGGGCGTTGCGCCAGGAATAGGAGCCAATCGCGCCGAATCGGAGCCAATCGCGCTGGATCGCCGGGTACGCGCGCCGGATCGCCGGGTACGCGCGCCGGATCGTCGGCGCTGCCGACCGGCTCGAGCCCTCGCGACCGGACGGCGGGGGCCCCAGTCGCGCCGGATCGCCGGGACCGCGCGCCGGAACGGCCCCCGGCGCGCGACCGCAGGCCCGTGACGCTAGATCCACAACGCTCCCCGAACGTTTGACCGGTCCCGGACCCTCGGCTACACTCCGCCAGCCTCGGACGGGTTACCGCCCGGGACCGTTCCGGGCCGGTTGGCCGCGAGCCCGGACGTTGATCCTGAGAAGCAGGCCTGGGGAGGTGAACCGGGATTGGCAGAAGTCCGAGTGGGTGAGAACGAGACGTTCGAAAGCGCCCTGCGTCGCTTCAACAAGAAGATCCAGCAGAGCGGCATCCTCGCCGAGGCTCGCCGGCGCGAGCACTACGAGAAGCCCTCTGTGAAGCGAAAGCGCAAGGAAGCGAAGCGCAAGAAGAACGCCCGAACGCAGGTCGGCTGAGCGGGCCAAGGCCCGTCTCCCGAACGCCTGCCCCCGCGGGTCCAACGGACGGCACACCGTCAACACGGTGATCCGCTCCGCCCGAGGTGCCAGACCGGTGTCCCTTCAGGAACGCATCCAGACCGAAATCGCTGTCGCCATGCGCGGCGGTGACTCGTTGCGTCGCGACGTGCTGCGCATGGTGTCGAGTGCCGCCTACAACGTCGAGAAGCGGAACGGTCGACCACTCAGCGAGGACGAGTTCCTGGCTGTCCTCAGTCGCGAGGTCAAGACCCGACGCGAGTCAGTGGAGGCGTTCCGCGGCGGCGGCCGCGAGGACCTCGCGACCAAGGAAGAGGCCGAAATCGCGATCCTGGCCGACTACCTGCCCCAGCCGCTGACCGAAGCCGAGGTCGGCGAGCTGGTCCGTCAGGCCGTCGCGGAGACGGGCGCCAGCTCGGCTCGCGACATGGGCAAGGTGATGGGTTGGCTGGCGCCGCGTACCCGAGGCCGGGCCGACGGCAAGCGCGTCAGCGAGCTCGTTGGACAGGCGCTGGCCGGCGCGGACCTCGCCGCGCACGACGGCGGCGGGCACTGAGCCCGGTCCCGTGAGCCTTCGAAGCTGATCCGAACGTGCTGACCCGACGCGCCGCCTCCGGCCTGCGATTCACGCGCAGCGATGCCTCGCGCCTCGGCATCGCGGCAGCGATCCTGGTCCTGGCGTTGACGGCGATCCTGGGCGCCGACGTCCTGCCGCAGCAGCCCTTCCGGCTCGCCGTCGGCGACCTCTCACCGCGCGACATCGTCGCTCCGCGCGCGGTCGACTTCGAGAGCCAGGTGCAGACGGCGGACGCGCAAACGGCGGCCCGCAACGCCGTCGAGCCGCAGTACGACTTCACCACCGAAAACGCGATCGCGATCGCCGCCGAGCAGCAGGTCGCCTTCGAGCGGCGGGTCCTGCAGATCGATACGACGTTCTCGGCCAAGCTCTCGGCTGCCGGCCAGGCATCGCTCCTGCAGACCGCCATCCCGGACCTGTCCAGCGCAGCGAGGAAGACCCTGATGGGGCTGGATGCCGCTCGCTGGGCCGTGGTTCGAACCGAAGCCGCGCGCGTCCTCGACGCAACGGAGCGGACGGAGCTCCGCGACAGCGGCGTCGCCGATGCGCGAAGCCGCCTGTCCGGGCGGATGGCCGGCGGCCTTGACGAGGCCGAGCGGATGCTCGCAGCGGAGCTGATCAGCCCCCTCCTGATCCCCAATTCGTCGTTCAGCGCCGACCTGACCGCCCAGGCTCGCGACCGCGCGGCTGAAGCCGTCACGCCGGTCCGCGACTCGGTCCTCCAGGGCCAGGTCATCGTCCGAAATGGCGAGCGCGTCACCCCGGTCCAGATCGAGGAGGCAGCCGCGCTGAACCTCGGCCAGTCGACGCCGGACGTGGCCAGCTTCGCCGGTTGGTTCCTGCTCGCGGTGCTCGTCGTCGGGATGCTGCTCGGCTGGATCTGGCGGTACCGGCCGGGCCTCTGGCATCGTGACAACGTCCTGATCCTGATCGGGCTGCTCCTCGTCGGCGTGACGCTGGCGCTCAAGGTCACGGCCGGGCGGCTCGCCCTCCCGTTCTTTCTGCCGACCGCGGCCATGGCGATGCTCCTGGCCGTTCTCCTCGACGCCTCGCTCGCCACGATCCTGATGGCCTTCGTCGCGATCCTCGGGGGAGCGGTCAACGGCTCGTCCCTGGAGATCGCGACCTACATCTTCCTCGGTGGCATGGCCGGCATCGTCGCCGTCCGCCGCGGCGACCGGCTGCAGGTCTTCCTGCAGGCTGCCGTGGCGGTCTTCGTCGTCAACGCGCTCGTGGTCAGCGTCTTCTCGTTGCTCGGGGCGAGGGACCTGCGTGGCATCCTCGAGCTCTTCTTCGCCTCGGGAGCCGCGGCCATCGGATCGGGCGTCGCGGCCGTCGGCTCATTCGCGGTGCTCGGCTCGGTGTTCGGCATCCTCACCGTCTTCCAGCTCCTGGAGCTGGCGAATCCGTCGCAACCGCTGCTTCGCCGGCTCCTCGTCGAAACCCCCGGCACCTATCACCACTCGCTGATGGTGGGGAACCTCGCCGAACGCGCGGCGGAAGCGATCGGCGCCGACCCGCTGGTGACCCGCGTGGCGGCCTATTACCACGACATCGGGAAGCTGGCCAATCCGCTGGCATTCATCGAGAACCAGGCCGGCGGGGAGAACATCCACGACCAGCTCGATCCAGAGATCAGCGCGGGGATCCTCAAGCAGCACGTCGTCGACGGGATCGACCTTGCCTACCGGGCCCACCTGCCGAAGGCGCTCATCGCGTACATCCCGCAGCACCACGGGACCGCGATCATGAGCTACTTCCACGCCCGGGCGAAGGACCTGGCGGGCCCCGGCGCCGCCGTCGATGAGCGCAAGTTCCGCCACTCGGGGCCCAAGCCCCAGACCCGCGAGGCGGCCCTGATCATGCTCGCCGACGGGGTCGAAGCCTCCGTCCGCTCCCTCGCCGCACGGGATGAGCCGTCGATTCGCGCGATGGTCAGCCGAATCATCGACGAGCGAACGACCGACGGACAGTTCGACGAATGCGACCTGACCCTGCGCGATCTCGAGCGGATTCGCGAAGCGTTCGTCGGCCAGCTGCTCGGCATGTACCACACGCGCATCGCCTACCCGCAGAACACCGTGGTCGAGCTGGAATCGCGTCGTGCGGCCGGCGGCCGGGGCGGAGGCGGCGGCTCGGCTTCGTGAGCCGATCGCACTACCTGGGACCCTGGCGGGTCGACCTGACCCTGCGCCCCGGAATCGAGGCGCCGATCTCGGGCAGGGCACTGGCCCGGGCCATGGTGCTGGCCGCCGAGGCCGCAGGGGCGCCGTCGCCGGCATCGATCGGATTGATCCTGTCCGACGACGCCGAGCTGGCCGAGCTGAACGAGGTCCACCTGGGCAAGCGCGGGCCGACTGACGTCCTGTCCTTCCCGCTCCTCGCGGCCGAGACGTATCCGGCTCATCCCGGTCGCCTCGAGGGCGCAACAGCCGCGACCTCGACGTTTGCGCTGCCGCCGGGAAGGCGCCCGCATCTCGGCGACGTCGTCATTTCGGTCGAGCGGGCCGTCGAGCAGGCGCTCGAGGGCCGAGGCGGGCAGACCGGTACTGTCCGCTGGGCGCCGGCCGACGAGCTGCGACTGCTGGCCATCCACGGCACCCTGCACCTGTGCGGCTGGGACCACGCCGAGGTGGCCGAGGAGGCCGCGATGCGCGCGCTGGAAGCGCGGCTTCTCGAGGCGCCCGGCCGGTAGCTCACGCAGGTCATGGGCGACGCGGGCACGACCAGCGCGCGGCACGGTACCATCCGACCAGGCCCTCCCAGATCGGGATCGGGCCCTGTCCGGCTGTCCGGAGGAATCGTGAAGCTCGTCGTCGGCCTGGGGAATCCCGGGTCGCAGTACGCGAGGACGCGCCACAACGTCGGCTGGATGGTCGTCGACCGGCTGGCCGACCGTGCCGGCTGGGCTGGTCGCGGGCGCCAGCGCGACGCTTCGAGCGTGGTGATGGGGCGCTACCGAGGCCTGGACCTGACCCTGGTGAAGCCGCTGACCTACATGAACGATTCGGGCCTGGCGGTGCGGAAGGTCCTCGCCCGCGAGCACGCGCCGCTGACCGACATGCTCGTCGTCGCGGACGACTTTGCGCTGCCGTTCGGCAAGCTCAGGTTCCGCGAAGGTGGCAGTCACGGCGGGCACAACGGCCTCCGCTCGATCGTCGACGAGCTCGGCACCGAGAAGTTCAGCCGGCTGCGGGTCGGGATCGGCGACCCGGACCGAAGCGCGGTCGACCACGTGCTGTCGACGTTCGAGCCCGACGAGAGCGCGAGGCTGGACGAGCTGCTCGATGCGGCCGCCGACGCCGTCGAGGCGTGGGCGCGAGACGGGACGAGCAAGGCGGCCAATCGCTTCAACATGTTCGAGCTCCGCCCGGCCGATGCGACGCTGCTCGCGGCCCCGGGCGAAGTAGGCGGTCCAGCGGGCGCGGACGGGATCCGGCGGACGCGGACCGGCTGGCGCCGGATCCGACCCGGCGCGGGAGACGACTGACCGATGCCCACACCGACCCCGCCCCTGAGGGGCAGGCGCGGGCGCGACCGCCGAATCGCCAAGCGAGTGGCCACCGATTTCGCCGCCCGGCACGCACCGTCGACTCGCAAGGCCGGCGATTTCGACGTCGCAGAGGTCGACGCCGAGGTCGAGGACGAGCGCCGCCGGACCGCGGCGCCTCCGGCTGGTCCGGCCCGTTCGAGGCGGGTCGCCGCCACTACCGCGACCGCCAGGGTCGGGGCCCACCGACTCCCCGATCTCTCGGCCCTGCCGCCGCTCCTCGCCCGGAGCGGGACGTTCGGCGCGCTCCTCGAGCGGCTGGGCCGCGCCACGGACGATCCGAGGCGGGTCGGACGACACGTCGGCCTCGTTGCCGTGCCCCATGGCGCCAAGAGCTACCTCGCTGCGGCCCTGGCGCTGGGTGAGACCGGTGAACGCCTGGTCTGGGTCGCGCGCGATGCCGAGATCGGGGATCGGGTGGCCGAAGAGCTCGGGGCGTGGCTCGGCGATCCGGCCACAATCTCCATCCTCGAACCACGAACCTCGCTCGCCTACGAACGCAGCGAGCTGATCGCCGACGAGACGGCCGCTCGTGTGGCGGCGCTTGCCGCCTGGCGAAGCGGTCGCGCCCGCGTCCTCGTGGCAAGCGTCCAGGCGCTTCTCCAGCACACCATCGCGCCGGATGACCTCCCGGCCAGCCCGCGCGAGCTTCGCAACGGGACGCGCGTCCACCAGGAATCGCTCCTGCGCGAGCTGTTCGACCTCGGATACGTGCCGGTCATGGAGGTCGCCGGACGCGGCGAGTTCGCCCGGCGCGGCGGCATCGTCGACATCTTCCCGCCATCGCTGTCGTTGCCGATCCGGATCGAGTTCTTCGGCGACGAGATCGATTCGCTGCGCGCCTTCGACCCGACCGATCAGCGAACCGTCGGGCCCATCGATGTGGCGGTCCTGCTGCCCGCCTCGGAGTTCCTGCTGCCGGCCGGCGGCCCGACGGCGATCCGCGAGCGCCTCGGACGTCAGGCCGGACGACTGCCCGAACGGCTGGCCGCCGACCTGGCGCGGTTCGAGACGCCACCACTCGAAGCTCGTCAGGCGGTTGACGCCACCCGTGCGCTGGCCGTCGGCGATGCCGCCGAGGTCTGGGCCGCTCACCTGGCCCCGGCGACCGGCCTCGATCACATCGAGCCGGGAACGCTGTTCGTGCTCGACGAACCAGGCGACCTCGCCGAGGCCGCCGCGTTCCTGTGGCGGCAGGCCGATGAGCGACACGGCGAGCTGGTCGAGGCGGGCGACCTGCCCGCGGGCTGGCCATCGGCGTATCTCGGTCCTCGCGACTGGAAGGCCCGTCTCGTCGCCTCGCGGACCCTCGAGCTGACCTGGGAATCGGTGCCGCCGGAGGACTCGGCCCTGGCGCGCGGAGGATTGTCGTCCGGCGATCCATTCGGCTGGCGCGAACCGTCGATGCCGGCAGGTCGTGCCGGGCGACTGGTCGAGGCCGTCGATGCCTGGCGCGCCGACGGGGCCCGGATCGTGCTGGCGTCCGATCAGGCCCCCCGCCTTGCCGACCTGCTCGGGGAGGCCGGACGCCCGGTCGCCGTCGTGGGTCGCGTGGCGGAGCCGCCACCGCCTGGCGCGATCGCCCTGGTCGAGCGCAGCCTCAACGGCGGATTCATCGGCGGTCCGGATGGATTGGCATTCGTGACCGATCGGGAGCTCTTCGGGACCGTGCGGATTCGGCGACCGAAGGCGCTTCGGCGGGTCGTCCCGCGCGACATCCTGGAGCGCCTGGCCGCGGGCGACCTCGTCGTCCACATCGATCACGGCGTGGCGCGCTACGAGCAGATGCTCCGGCGAGGCGGGGCCGGCGAGGATCGCGATTACCTGGAGCTGTCCTTCGCCGGCGGCGACCGGATCTTCGTGCCGGTCGAGCAGATCGCCCGGGTCAGCCGCTATTCCGGCGGCGAGCGGCCGGCCCTGTCCAAGCTCGGCGGCACCGAATGGCTGCGCGCCAAGCAACGCGTGCGCAAGGCGGTCGACGACCTCGCCGAGGACCTTCTCCAGCTGTACGCGGCGCGGGCACAGGCGCGTGGCCACGCCTACGCCGACGACACGCCCTGGCAGGCGGAAATGGAGGCGTCCTTCCCGTACGAGGAAACGATCGACCAGCTGCGCGCTGCGCTCGAGGTCAAGGCCGACATGGAGCGAACCCGTCCGATGGACCGGCTGGTCGTCGGCGACGTCGGGTATGGCAAGACCGAGGTCGCGCTGCGGGCCGCGTTCAAGGCGATCCAGGATGGCAAGCAGGTTGCCGTCCTCGTGCCCACCACCGTGCTCGCCGCCCAGCACCAGGCCACGTTCTCCCAACGCTTCGCCGCGTTCCCGCTCGAGGTCCGGCTCCTGTCGCGGTTCGTCTCGCCGGCGGCCCAGGCCACGACCCTGGCCGGCCTGGGCGATGGGACGGTAGACCTCGTGATCGGGACCCATCGACTGCTCTCGAAGGACGTCAGGTTCAAGGACCTTGGGCTCGTCGTCGTGGACGAAGAACAGCGATTCGGGGTCGCCGCCAAGGAACGACTGAAGCAGCTCAAGCGGGAGGTGGACGTCCTGACCCTGTCGGCCACGCCCATCCCGCGGACCCTCAACCTCGCACTGGCCGGCGTCCGCGACCTGAGCGTCATCGAGACGCCGCCCGAGGATCGCCTGCCGATCCAGACGCGGGTGGCGGAGGCCTCGGCCGGACTCGTGCGCGACGCCATCGTGCGCGAGCTCGATCGGGGAGGGCAGGTCTTCTACGTCCACAACCGGGTCGAGACGATCGAGGCACAGGCGGAACAGCTCCGCCGGATGCTGCCGGACGCCCGATTTGTGGTGGGTCATGGCCAGATGGGCGAGGGAGCCCTGGAGAAGGTGATGATCGCCTTCGCGGACGGCGCGGCCGATGTCCTGGTCTGCACCACGATCATCGAGTCGGGGCTGGACATTCCGAATGCGAATACGATCATCATCGACCGCGCCGATACCCTGGGCCTCGCCCAGCTGTACCAGCTGCGAGGGCGCGTGGGCCGATCCTCACGCCGCGCCTACGCCTACCTGCTCTACCGGCGGCGCGAGCGCCTGAGCGACGAGGCCCGCAAGCGGCTGCAGGCGATCTTCAATGCCTCGGAGCTTGGTGCCGGGTTCCAGATCGCCCTGTCGGACCTGGAGATCCGCGGCGCCGGCAACATCCTCGGAGCCGAGCAATCGGGGCACATGGCCGCGGTCGGGTTCGACCTCTATTCGCGGCTGCTCGCCGAGGCCGTCGAGTCGCGCAAGGCCGCACTCGAGGGTCGCGCGCCGGTCGTCGAGCCGGCGCAGGCGGTCGTCGACCTGCCGGTCGAGGCCCATCTCCCGACCGGCTACGTTCCGGACGAGGCGCAGAAGCTCGAGCTCTACCGGCGCCTGGCACGGGCGCGCTCCGCGGAGGATCTCGCGGCCTTCCGGCAGGAGGTCCAGGACCGATTTGGTCCCCTGCCGGCGCCGGTCGAGCGCCTGGTCGAGGTGGTCGAGCTCCGGCTGGCCGCAGAGACGGCCGGCGTCGCGTCGATCTCGCGCGAGGAGGGCTGGCTGGTCGTGCGTTTCGGGGCTGCCTTGACCCGGGCGACGGCGATGCGCCTCCTGGCAGGTCCGGCGCTGGCCGGCGTCCGGCCCACCGACGTGGCTTTCGCCAGCAACCAGGTCCGCGTCCGTCTACCGAGGGATCCCGCCAGGAGCTGGGCGCTCACCCACGCGATCGTCGCACGGCTCTCGACGGGCGCAGCCTGACCGTCGTCGTTCGGGCGGCTGCTAGGCTTGGCCGGACGACACGCAGGGAGGACGGGACGATGCCTGGGCGATCGAACGAGGAGATCGTGCACGCGTACCTGGCGGCGCTGGCGGATCCGGTACCGGACTGGGACCTCCTCGCCACGTTCCGGGATCCGGACTGGCGGCTCGACTATCCGCAATCGGGCGAACGGATCCGCGGCCATGCCAACGACGTCGCGATCAATGAGCACTACCCGGGCGGCCTGCCGCGGGTCGATCCGGGGCGGATCGTCGGCAGCGAGGATCGCTGGGTCGTAACGCCCAGCCTGACGGTGGCCCGGATCGTCGGCAGCGGCGAGGTCTGGTGGAGCGAGGGGATCGTCCGCTACCCGGACGGCCCCAGCTGGCACGTCGCCTCGATGTACCAGTTGCGCAACGGGAAGGTGGTTCGGGAGACGGCCTATTGGGCGGAACCATTCGATCCGCCAGCCTGGCGGGCCGAATGGGTGGAGCCGATCAACCGGGCGTGACCTCGGGGCCTCCGCTGAAGAAGCGGGGCAGATGGGCGCGGTTGGCCTCGAGCAGCGCATCGAGCAGGGGTTCGGCGATCTCCCATTGAGCGACGAGCGGGTTGGCCATGAGCGCGCGCAACGCTGTGCGCCGGTCACCGCTCATCGCCGCCTCGACCGCCAGCTCCTCGTATGCCTTTGCCGCCTGGACCAGCCCGCGCATCTCCGGGGCGAGCGGCGCGAGGGGCAGAGCATGGGCGCCGTCGCGATCGATCCGCGCCGGGATCTCGACGACGGCCGAGTCGGGCAGGTCGGGGAGCGCGCCGTCGTTGCGCATGTCGACGACCTGGACGTCGCCGGCACCGTCGTGCAGCGATGCGATGAGCTGGGCAGCCGCCTCGCTGTACCAGGCACCTCCCCGATGGGCCAGGAGTGCCGGCTTTTCGGCCAGCCCCTGGTCCCGGTAGAGCTCCAGCAGGCGCGCCTCGATGTCGATGACGTCCTGGGCCCGGGTGTGCCCATTGCGCTGCTCGTCGACCACCTTCGCGGTCTCGTAGTAGTAGCGGAGGTAGTAGGACGGGATGGCGCGCAGAGCCCGGACCAGCTCCGCGGGCATCCCGACGTGGTCGGCCAACCAGTCCCCGTCAGCGCCCAGCAGCTCCGGAAGCCGGTCGATCCCATCGACCCTGGCCGCCCGCTCCCAGCTCAGGTGGTTGAGCCCCACGTGCTCAAGCTCGACCTGGTCCGAGCGCACCCCGAATCGCTCCGCGATGGTGCGCTGGATGTTGATCGCCACGTTGCACAGTCCGAGCGCCCGGTGGCCATGGTCGAGGAGAGCCTGGGTCACGATCCCGACCGGGTTGGTGAAGTCGACGATCCAGGCACCCGGGGCCGCCCGCCGACCGGTCACCTCGGCCAGCTCCAGCACGACCGGCACGGTTCGCAACGCCTTGGCGAAGCCGCCGGCACCGGTCGTCTCCTGGCCGATCACCCCGAACCGCGGCGGCAGGGTTTCGTCGACGAGCCGGGTTGCCTGGCCGCCGACGCGCAACTGGATGAGCACGAAGTCGGCGCCGTCGATCGCGGAGTCGCGGCTGCCGGTGAGCGTCAGGCGCCCAACCCAGTCGAGACGGTCGAGCATCCGCTGGGCCAGGCCGCCAACGACGGCCAGGCGTTCCGCGTCGATGTCGAGCAGCACGAGCTCGTCGACCGGGAGGCGGTCCGCGCGGCGGACGAAGCCCTCGACCAGCTCCGGCGTGTAGGTGCTGCCGCCGCCGACGACGGCGATCTTGACGCCCAAGGTCCTCTCCGACGGGGCTTGACAGGATTGCTTATAACGTTATCAGCAATCGCTGCCTGCGCAAGACCCCGAATGGTCGTTCGCCCGCCCGAGGTCCAGACCCGCCGATGGCCCGTTTCCGACTCGAGCTCGGCCCGATCCCGCTGCACCACCAGGTCTACCTTGACCTGAAGGCCGCGCTCGATGCCGCCGAATGGCAGCCGGGCGATCGCCTGCCGACCGAGCGGGACCTGTCGATGCGCTACGGCTGCAGCCTGATCACCATCCGGCGCGCCCTCGGTGAGCTTGTCCGCGAAGGACGGCTGGAGCGAACCCGCGGGCGTGGGACCTTCGTCCTGCATCCCCGCATCGACCGCGACATCTCCGGCCACCTGTCTTTCAGCGAGGAGATGCAGACACGCGGCCTGGACCCCGAGACCCGCCTGGTCGCTGCGCGACCCGAGTCGGCTGGCGAGGCGGTTGCGG
>JAXDKX010000244.1:0-4285 GCA_034666905.1 Chloroflexota bacterium
ATCGCGATCCACTCGGTCGTTGGGGCGGATGAGGTCTGGGGCCTGCTCCCGCGATTGAAGGCCGCCGGGGCGTCGGGGATCCTGGTCCTGCCGATCGAGAAGATCGTCGCGTGAGCGGAACGACGGCAACCTCGTCGGCGACCGTGCCGTCCGCGGCCGTAGGCACGCTCCAGCTGCGCCGTCTCGATCTGATGGCCGTCGCTGCAGGCGACGCCGACGCGTGCCGGGTGCACGAAGCGCTGATTCGGCGCGGCGCGGCGCCGGACGCGACGATTCGGGCGACCGCCCGGGCCACGCTCGATGCGGTCCGGGCCGGAGGGGACGCCGCCGTTCGAGCGGCAAATGCCAGCGTCGGTGGCGGCCGCGCGGATGAGCGGCTCGTGATCCAAGCCAGCGAGCTTCGCGACGCCCGTGATCGGCTCGAAGCGAGAACTCGCCGAGCCCTCGACCAGGCCATCGCCAACGTCCGTCGATTCGCCGAGAAGCAGCGACCGGTGTCGACCACAACGGTCATCGCCCCGGGCATCGAGATCGAACGCCGTTGGGTCCCGCTCGCTCGTGTTGGCGCGTATGTGCCGGGCGGTTCCGCCCCGTATCCATCGTCACTGGTCATGACGGTCGTCCCCGCACAAGTGGCCGGCGTCGGGGAGATCGTCGTCACGTCCCCCGCTGACCGGGACGGTCGGACGAACCCGGTCCTGCTGGGGGCGGCGGGCCTGCTCGAGGTCGATGCGTTCATCGTGGCCGGCGGCGCACAAGCGATCGGAGCGCTGGCGTATGGCCTCCCGGAGACCGGCATTGCACCGGTCGATCGAATCGTCGGGCCGGGCAACGCGTGGGTGACGGCGGCCAAGATCGAGGTATGCGGCGAGGTCGGCATCGACCTTCCCGCCGGCCCGTCCGAGGGGATGGTCCTGGCGACGCCATCGGGAGCCACCGGCAATGCGGCCCGGATTGCCGCCGACCTGATCACCCAGGCCGAGCATGGTCCCGACTCCCCGGCCATCCTGGTCACCACCGACGGGGCCTTCGCCGACGCCGTCGAGGCCGCTGTGGTTGCCGCCCTCGCGATCGCCGAGCGACGCGCCATCCTCGGAGCGGCCCTCCGCGACCATGGGCTGATCGTGCTGGCCCCGACGCTCGATGCCGCGATCGCATTCGTCAACGCCTACGGTCCGGAGCACCTCTCGGTCGACGTCGAGCCGCTCGAGACGACGGTCGCCGGGCTCCGCAACGCGGGCTCGATCTTCGTGGGTCCCTGGGCGCCGGAATCCGCCGGCGACTACGCGACGGGCGCCAACCACGTCCTGCCGACCGGCGGACTTGCCCGCGGATCCGGCGGCCTCGCCGTCGAGGCCTACGGCAAGTTCGTCCAGGTCCAGCGCATCTCCCGCGAAGGGCTCGCCGGCATTCGCGAGACCATCGGGACCCTCGCCGAGGCCGAGGGCCTGCTCGCGCACCGCGACGCCGTCGAGATCCGGTTCAGGGAGCCGCGATGAGCCCGACCCCGGTGACCTTCAGCTCGCCGACGGCCCCGGCCGGCTACAGCTGGGAGGCGACGAACGATGAGGTGGCGCGTCGCTTCGGTGTCCCTCTCGACACGATCGTACGCTTCGACCTGAACACGTCTCCCACCCCGCCGGCCCTGGTGAGCCGGCTGCTGGCGGCCGGCGAATTCGACGCGCCGGTCTCGGAGTATCCCCCGTCCGACTATCGGCGCCTGGTGGCCGCCGCGGCCGCCCGGTACGGCGTCGGCACCGACGAGATCCTCGTGGGAGCCGGGGCCGACGAGATCCTGGACCTGGTCGCCAAGGCGTTCCTCTCCCCGGGCAGCCGGGCAATCACCCCTGCCCCGACCTACGCGATGTACCGGGTGAGCACGGAGCAGCGCGGCGCCACGCTCGTCGCGGTGCCGCGGCGCGGCGCGGACGCGGGATGGGCCCTGGACCCGGGTGCGGTCCGGGCCGCGGCCAGCGACGCCTCGGTCGTCTGGCTGTGCAGCCCGAACAACCCCACGGCACTCGCCGAACCCGACGGGATGATCGCGCAATTGCTCGTTGCGCTCGCGGACGATGCCAGGGCCGTCCGGCGGGAGGCTCCCGTGGTGGTGCTCGACGAGGCGTACGCGGAGTTCGTTGGCACGTCGCTCGTTGGCCTGCGCGAGCGGTACGCCAACCTGATCGTGGTCCGAACCGTCAGCAAGGCGTACGCGCTTGCCGGCTTGCGGGTCGGTTTCGCGCTCGCCAGGCCGTTCGTCATCGCGCGCCTCAACCCGTACCGGCCGCCTGGATCGGTGTCCGTGATCTCGGTCACGATCGCCACCGAGGCGCTGCTCGACGACACGATCCTCACGGCCAACCTCGATCGCGTGGTGAGCGAGCGCACGAGGTTGTCGGATCGACTGCAGGAGGCAGGCTGGGCCGTCGGCCCGTCGGTGACGAACTTCCTTCTCGTCGACTTCGAGACGGCGGAGCGTGCGGCATCGGTCGCCGAGGCGCTGCTCGCGCGGGGCCTCGTCCCACGCACCTTCCCGGCCGGCCATCCGCTCGCGATGCACCTCCGGCTGACGATTCGGAATCCCGATGAGAATGACCGGCTGATCGCGGTCGCCCAGGCCCTGGCCAAGGAGACGTCCGGTGACTACCCCGCTCGGTGAGCTGACCATCGGCCCGCGCGAGGGACGTCGGATCAGCCTCGCTCGGTCAACCCACGAGACGACGGTCACGATCACGCTCGGCCTCGATGGAAGCGGGTCGACCTCGGTCGACACCGGGATTGGTTTCTATGACCACCTGCTCGGCTCGATGGCCCACCACGGCCTGTTCGACCTGGCCGTAACCTCCGATGGCGATCTCCAGGTCGACGAGCATCACACGGTCGAGGACGTGGCCCTCGTCCTGGGCACCGCCCTTGCAGAGGCACTCGGCGATCGAGACGGCATCCAGCGCTTCGGCCAGAGCGCGGTGCCGATGGACGAGTCGATCGCGACGGCCACGATCGACCTCGGTGGACGGCCGTATACCGTCATCGACCTGCCATTCCGCGGCGAGCGGGTCGGCGGTCTGCCCCTGCAGCTCGTCGAGCATGCTTTGGAGGCATTCGCCAGGACCGCCGGGGCCACGCTTCACCTCTCGGGGACCGGGCGAAACGACCACCACCTCGCCGAGGCCGCGTTCAAGGCGCTCGGCCGCGCGCTCCGGGTTGCCTGCGAGCTCGATCCGCGCCGCGTCGGCGTCGCGTCGACGAAGGGCGTGCTCGGGTGAGCCGCCGACCGCGGCTTGCGGTCGTCGACTACGGAGCTGGCAACCTCGTCAGCATCGACCAGGCCCTGACGACCGCGGGTGCCGAGGTTCGCATCGTCGACGACGGCGAGGGGCTGCGTCGCGTCGATGCGGTCGTCGTGCCCGGTGTCGGCGCCGCCGCTCCGGCCATGGCCCTGCTCGACCGGCGCGGCCTGACCGAGCCGATCAAGACGTGGCTCGCCGCCGATCGCCCGTTCCTGGGGATCTGCCTCGGTCTCCAGCTCCTGTTCGAGGGGAGCGATGAGGATGGCGCTACCACCCTGGGCGTCCTGGCAGGACGAACCGTCCGCCTCGACAACGCCCCGACGCTCCCGCACATTG
Source organism: Chloroflexota bacterium (assembly GCA_034666905.1). GTDB lineage: Bacteria > Chloroflexota > Limnocylindria > Limnocylindrales > CSP1-4 > SPCO01. The sequence continues at coordinate 3,624 of JAXDKX010000244.1, forward strand.
GTTGGAACCAGGTCGAACGGACCCGCGATCATCCGCTCTTCGACGGCATCGACGACGGCGCCGACTTTTATTTCGTCCACTCGTACGCTGGCGAGCCGGCCGTCGGAGCGCCGCTGGACAAGTCGGTCGAACTGGCCCGGACGACGCATGGCCGGGCGTTCACTTCTGCCGTGGCCCGTGGCTCGCTGCTCGGGGTCCAGTTCCACCCGGAACGAAGCGGCGAGGACGGCCTGCGCCTGCTGCGCAACTTCGCCGAGCTGGTCCGGGCGGCCTGATGCTTCGCCGTCGGGTGATCCCATGCCTCGACGTGGCCGATGGGCGCGTCGTGAAGGGCACCCGGTTCGTGGACCTGGTCGACGAGGGCGATCCGCCCGAGCTTGCCGAGCGCTACGCACGCGAAGGCGCCGACGAGCTGGTCTTCCTGGACATCACCGCCGCGCCCGAGCGACGTGGCACGCTGCTCGAGATCGTCGAGCGGACGGCGCGCCGCGCCTTCATTCCGCTGACGGTCGGGGGCGGGGTTCGAACCGTGGACGAGATGCGCGACGTCCTGCGAGCCGGAGCCGACAAGGTCTCGCTCAATACAGCGGCCGTTGCGGACCCGGCCCTCATCGCCCGATGCGCGGACCGGTTCGGCCGTCAGGCCGTCGTCGTCGCGATCG
>JAXDKX010000245.1:0-3308 GCA_034666905.1 Chloroflexota bacterium
ATGCGTTTCGCCACCCGGCCCATCCGTACACGGCCGCGCTTCGGGCGTCGATGCTCGTGCCCGGTGTCGCACCACTGGGTGGTGGATACGCGACGGCGATCCGGGGTGATGCGCCGGATCCACTGGATCCGCCGTCGGGCTGCCGTTTCCACACGCGCTGCCCATATGCGATTGAGCGGTGTGTGCAGGAGGACCCCGGTGTCACCTTCCTCACGCCCGAGCACTCGACCCGGTGTCACCTGCCGCTGTTCGACACCTGACCTGAGGGTGGTGCGATGCTTGCGCGGTGTCGTCGCGTGATGCCGTGATCGATGTCGGCACGATCTTCGAACGGCTCGCCGAGGGCAACGTGGCGCTCGGGGTCGCGTACGGGGTTGTCATGGACGGCGGACTCGCTCATGCCGATGGATTCGGCACGCTCCGGGACGCGACGAAACAGCGGCCGAACCAGGACAGCGTCTTCCGCATCGCCTCGATGACAAAGGGGTTCACCGCGGCCGCCATCCTGCTCCTCCGCGATGAGGGTCGGTTGCGGCTCGACGACCGGGTCACCCTGTGGGTGCCGGAGCTTCTGGGTGTCGACCCTCCGACGACCGACGCGCCCCCGATCACCATCGATCACCTCCTGACGATGTCGGCAGGGTTTCCGACCGACGACCCCTGGGGCGACCGGCAACAGGGCCTCGACTTCGACGAGTTTGCACGGTTGTTGCGGCGTGGCGTCGTCTTCGCGTGGGCGCCCGGCACGAGATACGAGTACTCGAACCTCGGTTACGGGATCCTCGGCCGCATCGTGACCCGCGTCGCGGGGATCGAGTACCGGGACTTCGTCCGCGAGCGGTTGCTGGACCCGCTCCGGATGGGCGCGACGACCTATCTCAGGGACGAGGTCCCCGACGAGCGCCTCGCCGTTGGCTACGTGCGCCGCGATGGAGCGTGGCTGGAGGAACCGATCGACCCATACGGCGCCCTGGCCTCGATGGGGGGTCTCTTCACGTCCGTGGGCGACCTGGCACGCTGGGTCGCAGGATTCGTCGACGCGTTCCCGCCTCGCGACACGCCGGACATCGGACACCCGCTGTCCCGTGCCACCCGACGTGAGATGCAGCAGGTCCATCGAACGATCGATCCCACCTTGACGTGGGGAGCTGCCGACGCCGCACCCACGCTGCTGTCAGGTGGCTACGGCTACGGCCTGTCGGTCTGGGACGATCTCCGCCTTGGCCGCGTAGTGGAACATGGCGGCGGCTACCCGGGCTACGGGTCCTTCATGCGGTGGCATCCAGCCTCGGGGATCGGCGTGATCGCGTTCGCGAACGCCCGGTACGCCAGGATGGACCTGCCGGTCCGGGAAGCAGTTTCCCTTCTCGTCGAGCGGCAGGCACACCGAATCCGGCGATTGGGGATCTGGCCACAAACGACGGCGGCACGGACAATCGTCGAGCAGCTCCTCGACCATTGGAGTGACGAGGCTGCGCTGGACCTGTTCTCGATGAACGTCGAGCTCGATGAGCCGCTAGCTCGCAGGCGAGCGGAATTCCAACGGCTGCGCGAGTTACATGGTCCACTGCGGTCGGACCCTGCGGTCGCTCCCGAGTCTGTCTCACCCGCCCACCTTGCCTGGTGGATGAACGGCGAACGGGGCCGGCTGCGTGTTGAGATTCTGCTTAGCCCGGAGCGGCCTCCGTTGGTCCAAAAGCTGACGCTAACATCGGTTCCCGAGCCGCCGGTTGAGCTCCGGAAGGTGGCCGAGATCCTCGCGGAGCTCCTGGGTCAGCCGGGTCCGACGTGGCCGCTGAAGGTGGCCCTTGCAGCGACGGCCGACCAGCGTGCCATCGAGCGGGCTCTCCGGGCCGCCGAAGCGCTGTTCGGCCCGGTGACCCTCGGGGCTCCGATCGCCGGGGACGGGGCAAAGCAGGCCACATGGCGGCTCGCTGGGGAGCGTGGAGAGCTGGACCTCCAAATCGAGCTTGACGAGCCGGGCGGGCGTGTATCGAGCGTAACGGTCGTTCCTCGAGCGATGTCGGAGCCGGTCCACCCCGTCTGATGCACGGCGGGGCTACGGCTGGGTAAGGCCTCGGGATGCGAGTCCGACTGCCTGGGAAGCAGACACGCTGCCAGCCGCGTTGCCTCGCGTCACGGGCGCACTCGCAGGGCAGCCTCGATCTCGTCCAGATGGTCGCCGCGGTGCTCGCCGCGGCCAGGGTAGATCGGGCTGTTGGGGTCCTGCGGATACAGCCGGTCGAGCGGCAGCTCCGCGACGCGCGCGTCCGCCTGCTCGGCGATCCGGAGCGCCAACTCTGCAGCGTCCCTCGGCCGGATCGCGTGGATCAATGGACGAGTCGAGTCGTTGAGCCAGTCGCCGTCCGGCTCGGCGTCGCCTGGCGCCCACGGTTCGCCGCGATCGATCTTCTCGGCGAGAACCAGGACGCGAATGTCCCAGTACGCGATGTGCCCCAGCACGCCGGCGACGGTCCAGTACTCGTTCACCGGGGCCATGAGGGCGTCATCGTTCAGACCTTCGACCAGCGCGCGCATGCGCTCACGCTCACGGGTGTTCGCATCAACGTAGGAGCGATCCTCAGCCATCCTGCAACTCTACCCGCGTTGGCGGACTGCTCACGTGCGGGCGACGCTGATACGGCGCCGGATAGACTGAACGTGCGTGCGGACCAAGCCAGAAGGGGAAGGGCATGCGAACGTCACTGACCCTGCCAGGAACAATCGCCGTCGCAGCTCTCGTTCTCGCTCTCGCGGGCTGCGGCGATCGGCCGGGCTCTGGGACCGTGCGGTCCTCAGCCCCCGAGGCAGCATCCGGAGCTCCCGAGGCAGCATCCGGAGCTCCCGTGGCATCGTCTGCAGCTCCTGCGGCCGCCGTCCGGTGGCCCGCCCCTTCGGATCCGCTCGAGCGGACAGTTGCAGCCGGGCTGGAGCCCGAGCCAAGGGAGCGGTTGACCTATCACGTGCACGCGCACGTCGATGTCTTCGTCGATGGCCAGCCGATCACGATCCCCGCTGGAATCGGGATCAACATCGATGACCCGGCCGTGCGCCGATTCGACGAGGCCGATGGTTCCGTCGCATACGGTGGCATCACGCTTTGCGCCCAACCTTGCATCTCGCCTCTCCATCCGCACGACGAGACTGGCATCATCCACACGGAGTCGGCGAGCCAGCAGCCGAACACACTCGGCCAGTTCTTCATCGAATGGGGCGTGCCCCTCAGCGACTCGTGCGTCGGGGAATACTGCAACCCCAAGCCGATCGCCTTCTATGTCGACGGCGAGCCCTATACGCAGGATCCGGGC
>JAXDKX010000246.1:0-9592 GCA_034666905.1 Chloroflexota bacterium
GAGACGTCGGTCGCGCTGAATGTTCCGCGCGTTTCGCCATCACGCAGGACGGTGATGCGGTCCGCCACCTGCTTGACCTCGGGCAGGCGGTGGGAGATGTAGACCACCGCTGTACCGCGCCCGGTGATCGCGCGAATCTGCCCGAACAGGACGGAACTCTCGGCCGCGGACAGCGACTCGGTTGGCTCATCGAGGATCAGGACCCGTGGTTCGAGCGCGAGGGCCTTGGCAATCTCGACCAGTTGCCGCTCGGCCGGACCCAGGTCAGATGCGCGCGTCTCCGGATCGATCGACGCGCCGACCGTGGCAAGCCGCTCGGTGGTCCACCGCCCGATACGGGCCATGGGCGGACGGCGACCAACAGGCATTCCGAAGGCCATGTTCTCCGCGACGGTCAGATCGTCGAGGATCGAGACATGCTGATAGACCACCGCCAGTCCCGCCGCGCGAGCGGCCGCTGGCGACGGCTCGGACAGGGGACGGCCACCGATCTCCACGGTGCCCGCATCGGGCACGATCGAGCCGGCGGCCACGCCCATCAGGGTCGACTTGCCGGCCCCGTTTTCGCCCACCAGGGCGTGGACCTCGCCCGCGACGACATCGAACGACACGCCGCGGAGCGCGACCACGCCCGGGAACGCCTTGACGACGCCCGATAGGCGGAGAACGGTGGCCGGTTCCGACATCAGGCGGGGATCAGTCGGTGACCTTGCCCCACTTCGCCAGATCGTCGGCCGAGATCTTGTTCGACAGGAACACATCGGGGCCCTGGGCGCTGTCGCATTGCGGCGCGAGACCGCCAAGGCTGTCCTCGAAGATCGGCAGCTTGTAACTGTCCGGCTCCGTCTCCGGGAGACCCTGGACCGCCGCGATCGCCTTGCGGGCAGCGATCCGTCCGAGCCAGTTCCTCGATGAGATGGTGACCATCTCGAACTTCGGATTCGCGGCCTTCAGGCCGGCGAAATCGCAGCCGAGCTTGTTCGAGTCGAGCGTCGTCAGCGGCACCAGAGGCCGGTTGGCCGCCTGGAACGCGCGGATGATGCCGACGGCGTCGGCGTCATAGTTCGAGATCACGCCGTCGATCTGCGGATACTGGTTGAGCAGCGTGGTCATCGCCTGCTGCGCCGTGGCCTGGTCCCAGTTTGTCGGGACGAAGTCCGTCGTGCCGGTCAGCAGCTTGATGCCCGAGTTCTGACCGAAGACGGAGTTGATCCCGTCGAGCTCCTGGTGGCCGACGGCGCTGCCGGCGAACCCTCCCAGGAAGACGACATTGCCCGTGCCATTGAGCGCCTTGACCATCCAGTCAGCCCAGGTCTTGCCGGCGTCGGTGGTGTCCCAGTCGACGTAGTTGTTGTAGTCAGTGCCTGGCTTGCCGCCCGGATCCGACGCCCACGGCACCACGACCAGCCCGGCGGTGTGCGCTGCCTGGAGGGCAGCCAGGGTGTCGCCAGCGTCCGGGATGATCACGATCGCATCGAACTTCTGGGCGACGAAACTGTTGATGTCCGCGAGCTGCTTCTCGATCGAGAACGACGCCGCGGTCGCAACCTGCGTCACGTTGCTGCACTTGGCGGCCTCGGAGCGGACGGCCGCGTAGGAGGCGGCCGACCAGCCGTTGATCCCGCCACCGTCGCTGATCCCGAGCTTCATCGGCTTGGACCCGCAGAACGACGTGTCGGACGTCACACCCGAGGCGGCAATCAGCTCATCGACGGTCGATCCCGCTGTCGAGGCGGACGGCGCAGCGGCCGAGGCTTCCGCGCTTGGAGCGGCGGACGGTGCGGTGCTTGCGGCCTCGCTGGGTGCCTGGGTCGCCGCGGTGCCACTGCACGCCGAAACGATCAGCACCAGGGCCGGAAGCAATGCAGCCGGACGCCAGCCGCGATGTCCCTGCTCGAACCTTGTCATGTGCTCCTCCTCCTGGGTCTCGATGGCTGTCCCGATCCGGGACGAAGCGGGCCTTCGTCTTCAGCGCGGTCTCGATTGACCTTGGAACTGCGTCAGGGCGTGATCAGCGGCGATCCGCGCGCGGCGGGCCGAAGCAGACGCCAGGGCACATTCCGGAGGCCCATCCCGAGGGCAATGATCACGCCCTGCAGAACGAGCTGGGCCGATGGCGGGGCCCCCATGCCAAGCACGACGGCGCCGAGCTGGGTCAGAAAGATCGCCCCGCCGAAGGTCGCCACGACGCTGCCCTGGCCGCCAGCGAGCGATGTCCCGCCAAGCACGACCGCGGCCACGGTCGCCAGCAGGTAGCCGTCGCCGGAGGAGATGCCGGGCGTCCCCACGAAGCCGGCGAGCAGCACGCCCGTGAGGCCGTAGAGGAGGCTCGCGACCACGTACGTCGCGATCCGGATCCGGTTGACTGGAAGTCCGGCGGCATGGGCCGCGGCCGGACTGGCGCCAACTGCCACGAACCATCGCCCGGCGACGGTGCGCCGCACGACCACCGCGACGGCCGCGACCATCACCATGGTCACGATCACGACATTGGGGATCGCGAACGTCTTGCCGAACCCGAAGCCGTCGAGCGCCGGGGCGGCGGCGATCGAGATGGCCCCGCCGGTCACCTGGAGCGCGAGGCCGGTCAACAGGGCTCCAACACCCAGCGTCGCCACCACGGGCGTGATCGCGAAGCGGGTCACGGCGATCCCGCTGATCAGACCGGAAATGACCGCAATCCCGGCCACGGCACCAAATGCGATGGGCAGCAGGGCGTCGTGCCCATTGGGGATCTTGGTGGCGAGGATCGCGGCGATCGTGATCATCGAGGCCACGGTCAGGTCGAGGCCCCGCTGTTGAACGACGAGCGTCTGCCCGATTCCCGCCAGGGCGATCAACGCCGCAAATGGCAGGATCCCGAGGACAGCATTGACGCTCGCGGTGCTCGGGGCCAGTACGAGGCTCGCAACGAAGAGCACGGCCGTGGCGACCCAGACGGCGGCCGATGGGCCGGCCGGCCGGATCGAACGAACGCGAGCACCCAGCGCCACCGGGACGCCTCCCTGGGGACTTGACGAGTTGGAGACGGCTGCACTCGCGGTGTCCAACAGCCTTGAACAACGTAGAGCAGCACTGAATGGACTGTCAAGATGAAGAAGGCGCGTTGAACGGGTGGATTGAGCGTGAACTGGTCACCACGTCGGCGCCGATGCTGCTGTGAACACCGTGGTCGTGTGTATTAGCATTGCAGCGCGGCCGCCCGGAACAGGCACCGCGATCGTCCGTTCCCGCGCCAACCGGTGGCGAGAAGCGCGACCCTGTCGAGGACCTGGCAGGGCCCGAGGCCTCACCCCGGGCCTGTACCACGCCGGACCAGGAAGGAACCGGAGCATGACGAGACCATTCGCCTCGCCGGGGGCCCAGAACGTTGACTGGGAAGAGCGCGTCAACATGGACCGGCTCCGGTCCTACCGGCTGGACCGGGCGAAGACGGCGCTCGCGGCCAGCGACCTCGGCGCGGTCCTCCTGTTCGACTTCAACAACATCCGCTACGTCACCAGCACGCACATCGGCGAGTGGGCGCGCGACAAGATGACCCGGTACGCGCTGCTGACGCGTGGCGGCGACCCGCACATCTGGGATTTCGGATCAGCCGCCAGGCACCATCGGCTCAATTGCCCCTGGATGGCGACAGAGAACATCCACGCCGGGATGGTCGGGCTGCGGGGCGCCGTCGCCCCCGACGCCGGCCTGTTCCGGGCTGCCGCTCGCGAGATCCGCAACATCCTGAAGGCCGAGGGCGCAACAGACATGCCACTCGGTGTCGACCTGGTCGAGCCCCCGATGCTGGCGGCGCTCGAGGCTGAAGGGATCACCCTCCGAGACGGCCAGCAGGTCATGCTCGACGCACGAGAGGTCAAGTCGCTCGACGAGATCACGCTGCTCAACACGGCCTGTGCCATGGTCGACGGGGCCTACCAGCTGATATCCGAGCAACTGAAGCCGGGAGTCCGAGAGAGCGAGCTCGTTGCCAACGTCACGAAATACCTCTTCGACGTCGGGTCCGAGCATGTCGACAACATCAACGCCGTGTCGGGCGAGCGGTGCAGTCCACATCCGCACGTGTTCAGCGATCGGATCATCCGTCCCGGCGACCAGGCGTTCTTCGACATCATCCAGACGTTCGTCGGCTACAAGACCTGCTACTACCGGACGTTCGTCGTTGGCATGGCGACCGATGCGCAACGCGACGCGTACAAGCAGGCACGCGAGTGGATCGACGCCTCCATCGAGCTGATGCGCCCGGGGGTCAGCACCGACCAGGTTGCCAAGGTCTGGCCAAAGGCCGAGGCGTTCGGGTTCGACAACGAGATGGAGTGCTTCGGCCTGCAGTTCGGGCACAGCGTCGGTCTCTTCCTCCACGAGCGCCCGATCATCAGCCGCCTCAACTCGCTCGACCACCCCGTCGAGATCAAGGAAGGCATGGTCATCGCGCTCGAGACGTACTGCCCGGCAAAGGACGGGGTCTCCGCGGCGCGGATCGAGGAGGAAGTGGTGGTCACCGCCGACGGGCCCCAGGTGATCACCAGGTTCCCCTCGGCAGAGTTGTTCGTCGCGAACGCCTACTAGGGAGCCGGCGATGACGACCAAGGTGCCGGACATCAGCCGCGAGGTCCAGCTCCGGATGTACCAGACGATGGTTGACTGCCGGACATTCGAGGTTCGCGCGCAGGAGCTGTTCTTCGAAGGCCTGGTCCGCGGCACCACGCACCTGGGAATCGGCCAGGAAGCCGTCGCGGCCGGGGTCGCGGCAGCGATGCGCGCCGACGATTACACGTTCTGCACCTACCGCGGCCACAACCACACGCTGGCGCGCGGCGTGCCGATGGCGCCGGTCTTCGCCGAGCTGTTCGGACGGGCGACCGGGCTGCTCGGCGGCAAGGGCGGCTCGATGCACCTGACCAGCGTCCAGCATGGAGCCATGGGCTCCTACGCGATCGTCGGAGCCCACCTGCCGATCGCACTCGGGGCGGCGTGGTCCGCCCAATATCGCAAGTCCGGGCAGGTCGCGGTCTGCTTCTTCGGCGACGGCACCACGAACATCGGCGCCTTCCACGAGGCGCTGAACATGGCCGCAGTCTGGAAGGCCCCGGTGGTCTTCGTCTGCGAGAACAACCAGTACATGGAGTACACGCCGATCCGCGACGTGACGGCGGTGGAGCATCCGGCGGCGGACCGAGCCTCCGCGTATGGGCTCGAGTCGATCATCGTGGACGGCAACGACGTGGAGGCCGTCCACCTGGTCGCGCGTACCGCCGTCGACCGGGCGCGAAGCGGCGGCGGCCCGTCGTTGATCGAAGCGGTCACGTACCGCCACGGTGGCCACTCCCGAGCCGACCCCGGCAAGTACCGGCCGGATGAGGAGGTCGCGGCGTGGAAGGCGCGCGATCCAGTTCCTGCCTATCGGACACACCTGCTGGCGGCAGGGATCACCGAGGCGGTGCTCGATTCGCTCGAGGCAGTCGCCCGCGACGCTGTGGCGGCTGCAGAAGCCGAGGCGCGGGCCGCGCCGGAACCAGCGGGCGAGGTCCTCGAGACGCAGCTCTGGGCCAACGGAGGCTCGGCATGGCGGAACTGACCTACCGCCAGGCCGTCGCCACCGGGATTGCCCAGGAGATGGCCCGCGACCCGAACGTGGTCCTCATCGGCGAGGACATCGGCGCGGCCGGCGGCGTGTTCAAGCTGACCGAGGGACTCCTCGACAAGTTCGGACCGGAACGCGTTCGCGACACGCCGATCAGCGAGCAGGCGCTCGTGGGGGCGGCGATGGGCGCCGCGATGACCGGCCTGCGCCCGGTCGCCGAGCTGATGTTCTCCGACTTCTTCGCCGTGGCCTGGGACATGGTCGCCAACCAGATCGCCAAGACGCGGTACATGACCGACGGCCAGGTCTCCCTCCCGCTGGTGCTCCGTACCGCCAACGGCGCGGGCCTGCGCTTTGGCGCCCAGCACAGCCAGAGCGTCGAGAACTGGGCGATGGCGATCCCGGGCCTGAAAGTCGTTGCGCCGTCCACGCCGGCCGACGTCGTCGGCCTCATGGCGGCCGCGATCCGCGACCCGGATCCGGTCGTCTTCTGCGAGCACAAGGCGCTGTTCGCGGTGAAGGGCGAGGTTCCGGACGGCGAGCACCTCGTGCCGCTCGGCGAGGCCGCAATCGTCCGCTCGGGAACGGATTGCACGATCGTAGCGCTGGCTGCCATGGTGCCCCGGGCCATCGATGCGGCCGACCGGCTGGCCGCGGACCACGGAATCAGCGCCGAGGTGATCGACCTTCGGACGCTCGTCCCGCTCGATGCCGCCGCGATCCTCGCCTCGGTGACGAAGACCAGCCGGCTGTTCACCGTCGAGGAGAACCCGAGGTTGTGCGGATGGGGCGCCGAGATCGTCTCGCTCGTCGCCGACGAGGCCTTCTACAGCCTGGACGCGCCGCTGGTGCGGATCACGACGCCGCACATCCCATTGCCATCGGCGGCGGCGCTCGAGGATCTTGCCGTGCCGTCCGTCGACCGGATTGCCGACACGGTTCGCCGTCGCCTCGAGCAGGCGAGGTAGGGCGTGCGTGCCGTCGGGGTCCTCGGCATCGGACGGATGGGCGCGTCGATGGCCCGCGCCCTGGCGGCTGCGGGATTCGAGGTTGTCCTCTGGAATCGAACGCCGGCCGCTGCCGCTGTGCTGGCTGCAGAGCTCGGTGGTCGAGCGGTCCCACGCCCGGCCGACGTGGCCGCGGCCACCGACGTGTGCATCTCGATGCTGGCCGACGGACCGGCCGTCGACGCGGTCTACCTGGGTCCGGAGGGTTTGCTTTCGGGCGCGCGGCCCGGAAACGTCCTGGTCGACTCGTCGACCGTGCCACCTTCGACGATCCGCGGGTTTGAACGGGCGGCGCGTGCCGCCGGCGCCGGGATCCTCGACGCACCGGTCTCCGGCAGCGTGACCCTGGCCCAGAGCGGCACGTTGACGATCATGGTCGGTGGCCGGGCCGACGACCTGGACCACGCCCGGCCGGTGCTGAGCGCCTTGTCCGCGACGATGTTCCACCTCGGTCCGCTCGGCAGTGGCGCCGCGATGAAGCTCGCCGTCAACGCCGTCATTTTCGGGCTCAACCAGGCGCTGGCTGAAGGGCTCGTGCTGGCCGAGGCTGCCGGCATCGAGCGGGCAGCGGCGTACGACGTGCTGGCGGCGAGCGCGGTCGGGGCTCCCTACGTCACGTACAAGCGGGCAGCGTTCCTCGAACCGGAAGCCACCCCTGTCGCCTTCGCCCTGGCTCTTGCGGCGAAGGACCTCCGCCTGATCTCGGCCCTCGCCGACGAGCTAGGCGTGTCGATCCCCCAAGTCGCAACCAACCTCGCCGTCATCACCGCGGCCGCAACCAACGGCCGCGGTGACCGTGATTTCTCGGCGGTGGCCGAGCACCTTCGGGGGTCGGCTCGAGCCAAGGAGGGCGAGCCTGCCTGACGACCGTATCGCGGGCCGCGCGGCCCGATCCAAGCCAGGGGTGATCGCAAGTTCGACTGATAGGAGTGGCAGATGAGCGAGCGAACGTTGATCAAGGGCGGAATCGTGCTGACCCAGGACCCGCAGCTCGGCGAGATGGCGGGCGCCGACATCCTGGTCGAGGACGATCGAATCGTCGATGTCAGGCCGGGCCTGTCGGCCGAAGGCGCCAGGATCATTGATGCGACGGGGGACATCGTCATCCCGGGCTTCATCGACACGCACCGCCACACCTGGGAGACCTCGATCCGGACCTGTGCGCCCGACTACGCGCTCATTACGTACTTCAGCGAGATCCTCGACGTGTTCGCTCCCAAGTACCGCCCCGAGGACGTCCATGCCGCGAACGCGTGGGGCGCTCTCGAGTGCATCAACGCGGGCATCACGACGCTGGTCGACTGGTCGCACATCATGAACACGCCCGACCACGCCGACGCCGCGGTGCATGGTCTCCAGGAGACCGGCATCCGATCGGTCTTCGCGCTCGGTTTCCCCAACACGTCGCTGCAGGTCTGGTGGTTCGGGCTCGATTGGGGCGGCAGCGTCGAGACCATTGACGGGGACCTTGCGCGCAGGATCCGCAAGCAGTACCTGAGCGACGACCAGGGCCTGATCACCATGGCATTGGCAACCCGCGGCACGAACTTCTGCAAGCCGGACGTGGTCCGGTACGAGTGGGAACTGGCCAGGGAGCTTGGCATCAACATCACGGTCCACGTCGCGATGGACCGGTTCGGCTACACCAAGATGCAGCTGCGGGGCCTCAAGGAGATGGGTCTGCTGTACCCCAACACCACGTACATCCATTCGTCGCACCTGCTCGACGACGAATGGCAGATGGTCGCGGATTCCGGTGGCAACGTCTCGCTCGCGCCGCAGATCGAGCTCCAGATGGGCCACGGCTGGGCGCCCGCCCAGAAGGCGGACACGCTCGGCATCCCGGTTGGGCTGAGCTCCGACGTTGCAACCACGGCTTCGGCCGACCAGTTCACCCAGATGCACGCGATCTTTGCCTCCGAGCGCGGCCGCCGGCACCAGGTGTCGTGGGACGAGGACCTCGATGGCAACGTGCCGACGTCGGACCTGATCACGTCCCGCCAGGTACTCCGCTGGGCGACGCTCGACGGGGCAAAGGTGGCCGGGATTGCCGATCGGACCGGCTCGATCACGCCAGGCAAGAAGGCCGACCTGGTGATCATCGACGGGCACGCCGTGAACGTCGCACCGATCATCGATCCGGTCGGCGCGGTCGTCTGTGCCGCCGACATCTCGAATGTCGACACGGTCATGGTCAATGGGGTCATCCTCAAGCAGCACGGCAAGCTGCTGGCGGATCTCGCCCGGCCGCGCGCCGCGGTGATGGCGTCGCGCGACTATCTGGTGAGCCAGGTCCCGGCACAGGAAGGCTGGATCGCGCAGCTCCCGGCCTGACGGCCTGGCCGGTGCGGATCCCCGGCCGAGAGGCAGGCGCCGCCCGGGCTCCGCTCAGCGGCTCCGGGCTCGCATGCGGTAGCGTCTGCGCATGGCCGAAACGAGACGAGTACGGGTCGGGTTCATCGGCGCGGGGGTCATGGCCCGTGTCCATCTCGGAGAGATGCTGACGCGCGACGACACCGAGGTGGCGGCCGTCTGCGAACCATCGCCGGAGGCATACGCGGCAGCCGCACAGCTGTTCGAGCGGCATGGCCTGCCGGTGCCGCCCAACGAGCCCAATTGGATGCGGTTCCTCGCGACGTACGCCAATGATCTCGACGCGGCCTTCATCATCACCCCGCACGTCCTGCATTTCGCCCAGGCGACCGCCTGCCTCGAGGCCGGCCTCGACGTCCTCCTCGAGAAGCCGATGGTGATGAATGCCGCCGAGGCGGCCGCGCTCATCGAGACGCGCGACCGGACCGGGCGGCTGCTCGTGGTCGCCTTCCAGGGCAGCCTCTCCCCCCAGGTCCGCGAGGCTTCGCGGATGCTCCGGTCCGGCGAGCTCGGCCCGATCCTCAACATCAACGCCTTCGTGTGGCAGGACTGGGCGACCGCGACCGATGGCACGTGGCGCCAGCAGCCGGAGCTGTCCGGGGGCGGCTTCCTGTTCGATACCGGC
>JAXDKX010000247.1:0-2873 GCA_034666905.1 Chloroflexota bacterium
CTACCTGACGGACCCGACCTTCCGTGACGTCCCGGTGGAACACCTGCTGGATCCAGCCCATGTCGGCTCGCTCGCCGCGCGGATCGACCCGACTCGCGCCGCCCGACCCCCAGCGGCGACCAATCCCGCGGGTGGCGGCACGGTCTACCTCGCGACCGTGGACGGCGAGGGGAACGCGGTCAGCCTGATCGAGTCCAACTACCTGGGCTTCGGTTCTGGGGTCGTCGATCCCGAAACGGGCATCCATTACCAGGGGCGGGGCAGCTATTTCAGCCTGGATTCGGAGCACCCCAACCTCCTGGAGCCCGGCAAGCGGACGCTGCACACGCTGCTTCCGGGCATGCTGTTCCGCGACGGCGAGGCCGGTCCATGGGTCGTGGCCGGATCGATGGGCGGCGACGCCCAGCCGCAGATCCACGCGCAGCTCGTCTCGGCGCTCGTCGACGGGGGCGTCGACGTCCGGACCGGGGTGTCGGCGCCGCGCTGGTACGTGGAGCCCGGCGAGCATTTCGCGCCGCCGGTCGACGTGCGCCTCGAGCCGCGCCATCGGCCCGGGATCGCCGAGACGCTCGAAGGGCTGGGCCACCCGGTGACGCTCGTGGACCCATTCGATTCGGGGCTCGGCCATGAGCATGCGATCGAGCTGGTCGATGGCGGGCCGGCGGCCCCGGGCGGCTCCCTGGCGGCGGCCACGGATCCGCGGAGCGAGGGGTTGCCCTCGGTCCTGTAAGGGGCGATCGCGAACCTGCCATGCGATACTCGATCCAGCGGTCGTCGTCCGACGCGAGCAGGGAGGGGCCCGTGACCTCGAACGTCAGCCAGAACTATCCCTACACGAGCGAATCCGAGGTCGACCGTGCCAGCCGGATCGCTTCGCTCGTGGCATCACGCGATGACCTGGCTGCCAAGCTCGCCGCGGAAACCACGCCGCTCGACGCAAACGAGCGCTGGTGGGTCTGGAAGTGCCCCACCAAGGGTTGCGAGGGATTCCTCCACGTAGCCGGCTACGCCGCTGAGAAGCACGCGGTCTACGTCGTCTGCGACGGCAGCTGCGGCAAGACCTTCCTTCGCTGAGGCGGGACGGCTTCGGCGCCAGCCCGGCGTCGGCGCAGGTTGGCGCTCTTGACCCGATTGCCGCAGATCGACATCGTGCACCAGACGCCCGAATGGTTGCCGGCGACGCCACGGGACGAAGCGGCGACCGTGCCGGCTTGACCGGGCGCCACCCACGATCCGGCCCTACCCTGCCAGCGTGAACGATGAGGCTGCGCTGCGCGCGAGCCGGCGGAGGCTGGCCGTCGAGGCACTGGCGATCGGGGTGTCGGCGATGGGCTTCGGCTTCGTCTACGGCCTCGCCGCGCGCAACGCCGGCTTCTCGCCGATCGAGGCCATGGCGATGAGCACCGTCGTCTTCGCCGGTGCCGCCCAATTCGCGGCCGTTGGATACGTGGCCGCCGGCCTGGCCTGGCCCGGGGTGATCCTCCTGACCGCCCTCCTGAACGCGCGACACCTGCTCTACTCCGCGGCGCTTGCGCCATGGCTGCGCGAAATCCCGCGGCCGAGGCGAGCCCTGATGGCCCACGTGCTGACGGACGAGGCCTTCGCGCTCGCGAATGCCCACTTCGAGCGGCTGGGTCGCGTCGACGAGCGCGGCTACTGGATCGCGGCCATCGCCTCCACGTTCATCCCCTGGAACCTGGCGACTCTGGCCGGGGTCACCATCGGTGCGCAGATCCCGGATCCAGCGCGGTTCGGGCTCGACGTGGTCTTCCCGGCCGCCATGATCGGGCTCGCGGTCGGCCTGATCACCGGCCGACGGGAGGTCGTGGCCGCCCTCGGCGGCGCGGTTCTCGGCGTGAGCGTCAGCCTGCTCGCCGGCCCCGGCGTCGGCGTCATCGTCGGCGGGCTCGGCGGACCGTTGCTCGGGATGGCGGTGCCCCGGGAAACCGCGGACGAGGCAGCGGCGCTCGGAACCCCAGCCTCGGCCGAGCGCTACGCGATGCCGGGAACCCATCTCCGGCCGCCTGGTCCCCGTTCCGGCGAACCCGCCAGGCTGCCGCCACACGACGACGCGGGCCTCCCGTGAGCGTCGGGCTGATTGGCCTGGCCCTGCTCATGGGACTCGTGACCTACCCGTCGCGGGCCTTGCCGCTGCTGGCGCCGGGCATCGAACGGCTGCCGGCTGCTGCGCTCGAATACCTGCGGCTCGTCGGGCCGGCGGTCCTCGCAGCACTCGCCGCGGTCAATGTCATGGTCGTCACGAGCCAGTCCGGGACTCCGTCATTCCATCTCGGCATCGAATGGGCTGCCGTGGCGGTCTGCGCCGCGTTGACAGCCTGGCGTCGCAACCTGCTGATCGGCCTGATCGGCGCGGTCGTGCTCGTCGCCGTCGCCCGGGCCATCGGACTGGCGGACCTCCCGATCTGAGCGGCGGTTGGTCGTCAATCTCGCTGCGCGTCGGCCTCGATCTCGATCAGGCGCCGGGTCACGGCCGTTTTGCGCCAGGCGAGGACCTCGGGATCGTCCGCGATCGCCAGCAGCAGCCCGGCCAGCAAGGTCGTCCGCGGCACGATCGAGTCGACGTCGAGGTACTCGGACGGCGAATGGTCGTTGCCACCGATGGGTCCGAGCCCATCGAGACTCGGGACGCCCATGCCCGACGTCGTGTTGGCGTCCGAGGCACCGCCGGTCGACGCATCACGGATCTCGAATCCGAGCGTTCGTGCGACCCCCTGCGCATGAGCCACCAGTCGACCGCTGCGTTCCAGCTTCTCCATCGGCCACCAGCGAGCCATCACCTCGTACTCGATCGAGGTGTCGGGAACCTCGGTCGCCTCCGCGATCCGGCGGATCTCGGTCTCGGCGGCCTCGAG
>JAXDKX010000248.1:0-15989 GCA_034666905.1 Chloroflexota bacterium
GCGGCCATCGAAGGGCACGACCTGCCGATCCTGCGAGTCCACCTCGGGCCGGATCCGGATGCCGGCCTCGCCGCCCTGGAACGGGCCCTGGCGGCCGCTCTCGACACCCCCACGGAGGCTTGATCCACATGCGCATCGGGTTCATCGGGCTCGGACGGATGGGAGCCAACATGGTCCGTCGTCTCATCCGCGACGGCCACGAGGTGGTGGTCTACAACCGCACGCCGGAGAAGACGACCGAGATCGCCGGCGAGGGTGCGGCGCCATCCTTCTCGATCGCCGAGCTTGTCTCAAAGCTCGAGAAGCCACGAGCTGTCTGGGTCATGGTCCCGGCCGGCGATGCCACCGAGGCGCAGATCGCCGAGCTGCTCGAGCACCTCGAGCCGGGCGACACGATCATCGACGGCGGCAACACCAACTTCCACGACGATGTCCGGCGACAGGCCGACCTCGCCAGGAAGCAGATCGGCTACGTGGATGCCGGCACGTCCGGCGGCGTCTGGGGACTCCAGGTCGGCTACTGCCTGATGGTCGGTGGTGAGGATTCCGTCGTCGGGCCGCTCGAGCCGATCTTCAAGTCGCTGGCGCCCGAAGGCGGCTATCTCCATGTCGGTGGCCCGGGCGCCGGCCACTACGTGAAGATGGTCCACAACGGCATCGAGTACGGGCTCATGCAGGCCTACGCCGAAGGGTTCGAGATCATGCATGCCAGCGACTACAAGCTGGACCTCGCCGGGATCTCCGAGCTGTGGATGCAGGGCTCGGTCGTGCGCTCCTGGCTGCTCGAGCTGGCAGGCCGGGCGTTCAAGGCGAACGGTCCGGAGCTCCCGCACATCAGGGGGTTCGTGGAGGACTCGGGCGAGGGTCGCTGGACCATCCAGGAAGCCATCGATCACGACGTCCCGGCGCCGGTCATCACCCTCTCGTTGCTGACCCGATTCCGGTCGCGCCAGGACGACTCGTACGGCGCCAAGGTGCTCGCGGCATTGCGCAACGAGTTCGGCGGCCATGCGGTCAAGACGGAGTAGCTGACCGTGGCATCGGGTCGCAGCAAAGGCGCCGTCGTCGCTCCACCGGTCGATCCGGCCGCCGTCGACCCCGAGCAACCGATTCCCGCTCGTCCGTCTCCGCGGGCCAAGGACGCGCCGCGGACGATGAAGGATCTTCGGCTCTCGCACCAGAACCGCAAATCGTCGAAGGCGAAGCCGATCGAGAACGTCCTGCGGGAGGGCCTGCGCCTCGAGCGGGTGCCCGATCCATCGATCCTGGTGCTGTTCGGCGGAACGGGCGACCTGGCCCATCGCAAGGTGATCCCCGCCCTCTACCAGCTGTGGCGGACGAACCTCCTGCCGCACGAATTCATGATGCTGGCGATCGGCCGGCGGCCCTACGACGACGAGTCGTTCAGGCGGGATATTCGCGCCTCGCTCGACCAGTTCAGCCGGGTCCTGCCGATCGAGACCGACGTCTGGCAATCGTTCGCCGAGCGGATCACCTACCAGCATCTCGACTTCACGGACCCGGCCGGCTTCGATGGCCTGGCCACTCGCCTCGAATCGATCGACGAGGAGCGAGGCACGCGAGGCAACCGGCTCTACTACCTCGCGACCCAGCCCTCACAGTTCGCCGAGATCGCCGGCCAGCTCGGTCGGGTCGGGCTCGACCACGAGCTGCACGACGGCGGCTGGCGGCGGATCGTCATCGAGAAGCCGTTCGGCCACGACTCGGAATCTGCGAGGCGGCTCAACCGCGAGGTCGGCAAGGTCTTCCGCGAGTCGCAGGTCTACCGCATCGATCACTACCTGGGCAAGGAGACCGTTCGGAACCTGCTGGTTTTCCGGTTCGGGAACGGCATCTTCGAGCCGCTCTGGAATCGGCGATATGTCGACAACGTCCAGATCACGGTGGCCGAATCGATCGGGATCGAAAACCGCGGTGCGTTCTACGAGGAGACCGGCGCGTCGCGCGACGTCCTCCAGAATCACCTGCTGCAGCTGGTCAGCCTGGTCGCCATGGAGCCGCCGGCCAGGTTCGAGGCCGACGCCCTGCGCGACGAGAAGGTGAAGGTCCTGCGGGCGATCTCGAATGCGCCCGAGGACGTGACCGAAGGCGTCGTCCGCGGCCAGTACGGCCCCGGCTGGGTGGCCGCCACCCAGGTCCCGGGCTACCGCACGGAGCCGGACGTCGATCCCGCCTCCGAAACCGAGACGTTCGTGGCGGCACGCCTGATGATCGACGACTGGCGCTGGTCGGGGGTCCCCTTTTATGTCCGAACCGGCAAGCGCCTGCCCAAGCGAGCGACCGAGATCGCCATCCAGTACCGCGAGGTCCCGCATCGCCTGTTCAAGGACGAGGGCGTGGAGCCCGACGCGAACCTGCTGGCGATCCGGATCCAGCCGGACGAGGGGATCATGCTGCGGTTCGGGGCCAAGGTCCCGGGGCTGGGCCTCGACGTTCGCTCGGTGACCATGGACTTCACCTACGGCTCCGCGTTCAGCGTGGACTCGCCCGATGCCTACGAGACGCTGATCCTTGATGCGCTCCAGGGCGATGCCTCGCTGTTCACCCGTGCCGACGAGGTCGAGGAGGCCTGGAGCATCGTTGATCCGATCATCGAGTCGTGGGCCGATGGACCGGCGCCGGACTTCCCGAATTACGACGCGGGGAGCTGGGGCCCGGCTGCCGCCGACGAGCTGCTCGCCCGCGAAGGGCGCCGCTGGCGCAGGATCTGAGCCCCGTCCAGATGGCGGTCGAGTCGCCCCCCACGATCGGCGAGCCAGTCCTTCGCTGGTCGGCGCGCGCTCACAGCATCGGCGAGATCGAGAACGAGCTGGCGCGGATCTGGTCGAGCCAGGACCTGTCCACCGACATGGACGGCCAGCCTGGCCGGCACATCGCCGCCCGCACGAGCGTTATGAACCTGGTCGTGGTCGCTCGCCGCCCGGAACTTGCCGAGCGGAGCGCGGCCACCATCCAGGCGCTGACCGGGCGACATCCCTCGCGGACGATCGTCATCCAGTCCGCCGATCCGGACGGACCCTCGTGGCTGGATGCGCGGGTCGAAGCACACTGCGTGCTGCCGCGCGAGGATGCGCCGGAGACCTGTGCGGAGACGATCCACATCACGTGCGGCGGCGAGGCCGGTCACCATCTCGCCGCGATCGCGACCCCGCTGATCGTGCATGACCTGCCGGTCACGGTCTGGTGGCCGGGCGAGCCGCCGCTCAGGACGCGGGCCGCGCAGGACCTCCTCGGCACCGCCGATCGGCTGGTCGTCGATGGCTCCAGCTGGAGCGGTGACGGCCTCGACAAGCTGCGCGACATGGCCAGCCTCCAGGACTCCGGACGCCTGGCGATCAGCGACTTCGCCCTCGTTCGCCAATCTCGCTGGCGGGAGGCCATCGCCTCGATCTTCGACGACCCGGATTTCCTGCCATACCTGCGGTCGCTGCGGCGAATCGCGGTGACCTACGGGACACACGACGAGACTGGTGCACCGGGTTCGACCAACCTGGTGAAGCCGATCTATCACGTGGGCTGGCTCGCTTCGCGCCTCGGCCTGTCGGTGACCAAGCCGCTGGCGCCGGTTGCGGGCCAGGGGACGGCGGCCAGTGGAGCGCGAGGGACACGGGCCGGAAGCCGGCCGGCCGCCCCGGGTCGCCCGATCATGGGCCGCGGTCTCGTGGCGACGCTGTCGGACGGCCGAAGCGAGGTGGCCGTGGTCGCGCGCCCGGTCGTCTCGGTCATGCCGGCAGGCACGACGCTCCGCGTGGAGCTGCTCGCCGAGCGCCGCGGATCGGAGCTCCGGGCCGACGTCACCGCGGAGGCCGAAACCGTCCACGTCCGGGTCTGGCAGGACGGTGTCGAGGCGTGGGACCGTCGATTCCGGGCACCCCGGCGGACCGAGGTCGACCTCCTCGCCGAGGCGATCGAATCGGGGCGGCGGGACCCGGTGGCCGTCGGCGCGCTCCGTTCCGCGGCTGCGCTGGTTGGCCCGGGCGGCGGCCGCGCGTGACGTCGGAACCCGAGCTCGCCATCGTCAAGGGTCCTAGTGAGGCCGCCGCTCTTGCGGCCGGCCGCGTCGCGACGGCGCTCGCGCAATCGGTCGCTGAGCGCGGACGGGCAGATTGGGCGACCACCGGAGGGTCCGCCGCGCTCGGGATCTACCGCCATCTTGTCAAGGCACCGCTCCGGGACGCCGTCCCGTGGGGCTCGGTCCACGTCTGGTGGGGCGACGACCGGTACGTGCCACGCGACCATCCCAGGTCGAACGTCAAGCCGTTCGACGACGTCATGCTGGCCATCGGCCTGACCGAGGAAGGGGAGGCCGCCGGACGGCCTCACGGAGTCCCGCTGCCCATCGAGAATCTCCATCCCTTTCGCACGGGTGAATCGATCGGCGAGGCGCGCGGGGCGGCATGGTGCGCAGCCAACCTGGCGGACGAGCTCCGCGCGGCCGGTCTTCCCGACCAGGATGGCTGGCCCATCTTCGACCTGGTGCTCCTGGGCGTCGGGGCGGACGGGCATGTCCTGTCGGTGTTCCCGGGCTCCGCGGCCTTCGATTCCCGCGAGCTCGCGCTGGCCATCCCGGCCCCGACCCATGTCGAACCAAAGGTCGAGCGCGTGACGCTCAATCCGGCCGTCCTGGGCGTGGCGCGCCATCTCCTGGTGGTCGTCGGTGGCAACGTCAAGGCGGCGGCCGTGGCCGCGATCTTCGGCGACGAGCGGGACCCGAGGCGCTGGCCAGGCCAGCTCGCCCGGCACGGCCGTGCCGTCTGGATCCTCGACGAGGCGTGCGCCCCGACCCTTCGCCGCTGACCGTGGCCGGTGGATCCTGGCGCGGCGTCCCCTCGCCCGAGCCCTCACAGCGGATCGCCTCGGCCGACCGCACGCCCATCGCGCTGTTCGCGAGCGGTGACGGGCCGCCGCTGCTCCTGGTCCACGGCGCCGCCGCCGACCACACGACGTTCCGGGTGATCGGTCCTCGCCTCGCGACCTCGTTCACGGTCCAGGCCATGGACCGGCGCGGCCGCGGGTCATCTGGCGACACGGCCCCTTACTCGATCCAGCGCGAATTCGAGGACATCGCGGCCGTCGCGGAGGCGCTGGCTGCCGAGACCGGGACTCCCGTCGCCGTCCTGGGCCATTCCTATGGTGGCCGTTGTGCCCTGGGAGCCGCGCTGCTGACCGATCGAATCGCGAGCGTGATCTGCTACGAGGGTGCGCCGGCGCCACCTGGAGCGACGTATGAGCCTGACTCGATCAAGGCTCGAGTTCGGGCGCGCCTGGAGGCCGGCGATCTCGCCGGCCTGCTGGCCAACTTCATGACCGACGTGGTCGGGATGACGCCCGAGGAGCTGGCGCATTACCGGGCCGACCCGATCTGGCCGGTCCGGGTGGCCGCCGCGGGGACGATCCCGCGAGAGCTCGATGCCGAGACCGACCCGGCGGCCACCCTGGATCGACTAGGCGCGGTCCGCCAGCCCGTGCTCCAGGTCCTCGGGTCGGACAGCCGATCGATCTTCCGGGAGGCCACGCTCGCGCTCGACGAGCGACTGGCCAACGGCCGGGTCGTGGAGATCGCAGGGGCGAAGCATGCCGCCCATCACACCCACCCTGACGCCATGATCGAGGCGGTCCGCGACTTCATCGGCTGACGTAGGGCCTTCCGGACGGAGGTCACGATCGGGCGTTGGGTCGGGCATCCGGGCTCGCGGCGCTGGGCCCGGCGTGCCAGACTGGCGCCATGGTTCTGGAGATGGGGATCATCGGCTGGATCGTCGTCGGCTTCGTCGCCGGGGCGATCTCGGGCGCGTTGGTGGGCGGGCGCAGCGCGCGGGGCTGCCTGCCCAACATCGTCGTCGGCATCCTGGGCGGCGTGATCGGTGGCTGGCTGGCCCAGCAGATGGGCTTCGATCGGGTGTCTGGCTTCATCGCCGCCGTCGTCGTCGCCGTCTTCGGTGCACTGATCGTCCGGCTGGTCCTCAACGCGATCAGCAGGGATTGAACAGCTGTTGAGGGAGCGGGCTACCATCTGGCGATGACCGACTCACCGACCGCCGACGCCCCGGTAGCCGAGGAAGCGGCGGACACCAGACCGTATTCCCCGGGGCTCGAAGGGGTCGTCGCGGCTGAGAGTGCCATCGGCCTGGTCGACGGCATCAACGGGCGCCTCCTCTACCGCGGCTACCCGATCGGCCAGCTCGTCGAGCGCGGCTCGTACGCCGAGGTCGCCGACCTGCTCTGGACGGGCGAGTGGCATCCGGGCGTTCGAATGCCCTGTGCGCCGCTGCCGCCCGCCGTGCTCAGCACGCTCCGGGAGCTGCCCGCGGATGCCGTGCCCATGGATGCGCTCCGTACCGCGGTCTCGGTCTGGGGCGCGACGCAGAAGCTGACCTGGCCACCGACGGCGGACCAGGCACGGGCCCTCACCGCCTTCTCGCCGTCCGCGCTCGCCGCATTCGGTCGGCTGCGCCAGGGGCTGGAGCCGCTCGATCCGGATCCTGCGCTCGATCTCGTCGAGGGGTTCCTCTACCAGCTCAATGGTGAGCATGCCGATGCCGGGACCGCGCGAGCGCTCGATGCCTATTTCGTGGTCGGCGCTGAGCACGGCCTCAATGCCTCGACCTTCACCGCCCGGGTGATCACGGCGACTCGCTCGGACATCGCATCGGCCGTCTGCGGCGCGATCGGGGCCCTGAAGGGGCCGCTCCACGGCGGGGCGCCCTCGGAGGTCGTCGACCAGCTCAGCAAGGTCGGCTCGCCAGAGCACGCCGAGCAATGGATCAACGAGGCGCTCGACCGCGGCGAACGGCTGATGGGCTTCGGGCATCGGGTCTACCGGGCCTACGACCCGCGCGCCAAGGCCCTCCGCGTGGTGGCCGAATCGATGGAGGTCAAGCCCAAATGGCTGGACCTCGCGATCAAGGTCGAGGACGTCGCCCTGCGGATCCTCGCCGAGCGGCATCCCGATCGACCGCTCAAGACCAACGTCGAGTTCTATGCCGCGCCAGTCCTGCAGGGCGTCGGCCTGACGCCCGACATGTTTCCCGCGGCCTTCGCCCTCGCCCGCCACGCCGGCTGGACCGCCCACGTCCTCGAGCAGGCCGGGGCGAATCGGCTGATCCGGCCCGACATGCGGTACACCGGCCCGCTCGAGCGCGACCTTCCCGGGTAGCGTCAGGCGGTAGAGGCGGTCCGGTGGTCGCGGGCGGGCGATCCGTGGCCGCCTCTCGCCGGCGTCCCGCGCCCGCTGATCTGAGGCCCCATTCGCGCACCCCACGAGCGCAAGCGCCGAGTCACGTCCCTCGCTGGCCAATCCGACAGTCCCGATGTCGTCGCCAGCGAAGAGCTGAGCGTGGATGGCATGAAGGTGCCAGATCTGACGGGCCTATTTATCCGGACCGACCCGCCTTGCGTTCGCCCGGCGCGCGTATGAGCATCGCGGCTGCGGGTGGGGCCTGACAGAAGCAGCCGCCACGACCCGCGACGCGCCCACGGACAGCTCCGGGCGTCGCCCACCGCCTCCCGCCGCCGCCCCGCTCCCGCCCTGTAATGCGCAGTTGGGCGCCGGGTCGCGGGACGTCATGGATCTGTCGCTCCGCTCCCGGCTCGAGTGCCGTACAGTCTCGCTAGCCGTGGCCGTTGCCAGCGGTCACCGCGTCTGACCGCTGGCCGGCGCGCGGGCAGTGGCCACGCGCACCGGGGACAGCACATGCATGCATCGCGCTCATCCACCACGGGATCATGACCGACCTCTCGGCTCAGCTCACCATCGCTCGCGAACGCTCGCCCTGGCTGGCGCTCGCCCGCTGGCGCGGCGAATTGCCGGTGGGCGGACTGACGGTCGCCGCAGGAATCTGGTTTGCCGTCGTCACCCTCGCCGTGCCATTCGGGCGAACCTGGCGAACGGGACAGGAAGCCTTCTGTTACTGGATCGCAAATCTCAACTCGCCCTACTCCCTGTCTGACTGGACGTCGCCGATCGCCTACGTCTACTCGCCGGCCTTCCTGCAGGCGATGTACCCGTTGACCCGCCTGCCATGGCTCGCGTTCATCGGCATCTGGACGGCCATCCTCCTGGTGGCCGTTCGATTCCTGACCGGGCCACGGCTCTTCGCGGTCGGGGTCCTGCTGGCGACAGTCGAGCTGATCGGTGGCAATGTCTCCCTGCTGCTGGCGGTCGCGATGGTTGTCGGCTTCCGCTGGCCGGCAGCATGGGCCTTCGTGCTCCTGACCAAGGTGACCCCCGGGATCGGCCTGCTCTGGTTCGTGGTCCGGCGCGAGTGGCGCCAGCTCGGGATCGCGCTCGGAGCGACCGCGCTGATCGTGGCGATCTCGGCCGTGCTCATGCCCGGGGCGTGGGTCGACTGGCTCACGCTCCTGGTGGGCCTGGCCGGACGAGACGGGACGTGGGCCGCCGTCCCAATCCCCTTCCTGCTCCGCCTCCCGGTGGCCATCGCGGTCGTCGTCTGGGGCGCCAGGACGAACCGTCGGTGGGCCGTGCCGCTCGCCGGGATGCTCGCCCTGCCGGCGCTCTGGTACGGCGGCCTGACGATGCTCCTGGCGGTGATCGTCCTGCGCGACCCGGAGCGCGAATACGCCGGGATCCGGCGGCCGGCCACGACAACAGCGCCTGCGGCAACAACCGCGCCGGCAACGGCGGACACCCGGAGCATGACGGCCTGACGGCCTGACGGCCTGGGCCTAGGCTTCGGTCGCGGTCAGCGGTTGGCCACTTGAGCGCGGCCCGCGGAGCGCGATCGCCAGGGCTCCGGCCACGAAGACCGCGGCACCCACGACGAACGGCCCGGGTACGCCGCTCACCGCCGCCACGCCGGCGCCGACCGCGGGTCCGACGACGCCAGCCGCATAGAGTGGCAGGTAGACCAGGTTCAGCGTCGCCGAGCGACGCTCCGGCGGGACCTCGGTCGCCAGCAGGCCGAAGACCATGGCGCTCACGGTCGACGTCGACGCGGCAAGGACGACGGCGAGCAACGCGAGCGATGCCACCGATGGGACCAGGGGCATGAGCACCATGACGACGCCGGCGCCGCCGAGCGCGGCCACCAGGACGACTCGGAAGCCGATCCGATCGCCGAGCATGCCACCGAGAGGCGAGACGACGGCACCCACGAGGGCCGCCGTGCCCGCAACCAGGGCGATCGCAGACGCGAGGCCCGGGCCCGTCCCAGCCAGTCCCTCGACCAGGACCGGGATGTACGGCCGGCTCATCTGGGTCGCCAGGTACGCGACACCGAAGATCAGGAAGACCCGGCGGACCGCTGGATCTGTCAGGACGCCGCGAAGGGCACCGAACGCGAGCGTTATGACCCGACCCGTCGGCACGACCTCCGGACGGACCTCGCGGGATCCGATGGCCACCAGCAACGCCGTCCCAACCGATAGCAACGCCGAGACCGTGAAGACCGCGGGAAGCCCAAAGCCCAGGCCATCGATCAGGACACCCGCCAGGATTGGCCCGGCCGCGAAGCCGATCGGGCTCGAGGCGCCGAACAGGGCGATCGTCGTCCCGAGCCGGCCCTTCGGCGTGACGTCGCGGATGCCTGCCAGCATCACGCCGGTATTGCCAAGCTGGAACCCGATCAACAACATCGAGATGGCGAGCTGCCACGGCTCGCGCGAGAGGGCGACCCCCGCAAACACGACCGCCTCCACCAGAGCGCTTCGAACGATCACGACCTTGCGGCTGTACTTGTCAGCCCAGGCGCCCCACAGCGGGACAAGGGGCGCGCCCACGACGAAGATCAGCGAGCTGAACAGGCCGACGAATGCCAGCCGGTCGGTCTGCGGGACGCCCATCTCGCGCAGGTACGTGGGCAGGAGAGCGAAGATCTGGGCGACGCCCATCCCCTCCACCATCGAGGTGATCCAGAAGATCGCCACGAGCACCCGCCAGTCCTGGAGCGGCCGGGCAGCGGTCGGCTGGAGGGGGCCATCCGGGGCCGCGCGGGGGTCGGGCATTCGCGGAAGCCTAGCGGATGGGAACGGGTGCCCGCAGCCGCAAGCAACGCTGCCCGGAGCGCCGCTCGGACACGCGAAAGCGCCCGAAGGAACTGGTGAGCTCCAGCCGTTCGACGGGTCCAGGGGCTTCGACAAGTCGCAGTCCCTGATCGTCGCCGGGTCCCTCGCTCGCCGGCCTTGCGACCTGCGACCCTGGTTCCCGGGACCGTCCCGAGGATCGCTCCTCGAACCGGTCTGGCGGTTCCAACCTGCCCCTTCGGGCAAGACGAAATCTATGGCCTGGGCGCAATGCCGACAAGGCGCTTCTCCACGAACTTGCAAGCCTTGCGCCCGAACTTATCCCCGAGATTCCCACCCATGTGGATGGCCTGTGGATACACTCCCGTCCGGAGGTGCAATTTGGCTCGATGGCTCGCGCGGCTCATGGCTGCTCAGGATGGCTGGGCCCGTCCGTTCGGGGAGTTCAACCACCGCTGGCTGAGTGCCCTCTTCGGCCCGATCCGTCCAATCCGGGACCTGCTGAGCGGCGTCTGGCTGGGCCACCCGCTCCACGGCGCAGCCACGGACATCCCGATCGGCACGCTCCTCCTGGTCGTGGTCCTCGATATCCTCGGCCAGCCGGACGCCGCAGAGATCGCCCTCGTCGCCACGATCCTGTTCATGCTGGCGGCCGCCGCGTCGGGCGCGGCCGATTACGTGGACACCGACGGCACGGCGCGGGTCCGCGCCACCCTCCACGCGACCCTCATGGTCGTCGGACTGATCCTGCTCGTCATTTCGCTCGTCATTCGGGAAGGCGACCCCGGCGGCCGTACGCTCCCAGTCGCACTCTCGCTGATCGCCTTCCTGATCGTCACCGCAGGCGCCTACGTCGGTGGCGACGTCGTCTATGTCCTCGGCAACATGGTCAGCCGGCACGCGTTCCGCGGCGCCGGAACCAAATGGATCAAGCTCGACACGGGCAACGTCACGGACCTCGGCACGATTCCCGAGGCGACGCCAATGAAGGCCCGGGCCGGCATCAACGATCTCGTGCTGGTACGAACGGGCGCCGCCGTTCATGCCCTCCACGCTGTCTGTGCTCACGCTGGCGGGCCGCTCGCCGAAGGGGTCGTCGTTGATGGCTGCATCGAATGCCCCTGGCACGCCTCGCGCTACCGGCTGACCGACGGACTCGTGGTGAGGGGTCCCTCGGTCTATGACCAGCCCGCGTACGAGATCCGGGCGGCCGAGGGCGGGGGGTACGAGGTACGCCGCGCGGCTCCGTAGCCCACGTGAGCGAGCTGGTCCTTCCGGACCCGAGCGTCGTCGTCCTGGTCGGACCGGCCGGTGCCGGCAAGTCGACCTTTGCCGCCCGCCATTTCCAGCCCGCCGAGATCCTCTCGTCCGACGCCTACCGGGCGCTGGTCTCCGGCGACGAATCCGATCAACGCGCGACGCGTGCCGCGTTCGGTCGCCTTCACCGAGCCCTCGAGGGACGACTCGCTGACCGCCTCCTGACGGTCGTGGACGCAACGAACGTCGAGCGTTCGGCACGGCAACCCCTCGTCGGTCGCGCGGCGGCGGCCGGTGTCCCCTCCATCGCGATCGTCCTGGACCTGCCGCTGGCTACGGTCCTCGCCCGAAACGCCGGTCGGACCGGCCGGATCGTCGACGAGCTCGTCGTCCGGCGCCACCTGGCGAGGCTCCGGCGTTCGCTCGACGATCCCCTTGGCTTTCTCGAGCATGAAGGCTTCCAGCACGTGGTGGTCCTGCGCGATCCCCTCGAGCTGGATGAGGTACGGGTCGTCCGTCAGCCGGCCTGACCCGTCCCGCCCGCGCGCTAGGACGAGCCCACCGCGATGCAGACGATCGCGGCGACCGAGAGCGCGATCCCGACGGCGTGCGTGAGCGTGACGCGCTCTCGAAGGAAGACAGTCGCAAGCACGACGGTGGTGACCGGATAGAGCGACGACAAGACCGCGGCCACGGCCAGCGAACCAGCCTGGACCGCAAGCAGGAACGCCCCGTTTCCTGCCATATCCAGCACGCCGACGCCCGTCAGGGCTGGCCACAAGCGGCGGTCAGGCCGCCAGGCCCGGCGGCCGACCAGCACGATCGCGACGATCAGGAGCGCCTCCGTTCCGCGCAGGATCGTCAGCGGCCCAAAGACGTGACCGTTGCTGATCTGGGCAATAGCCACACCGAGCGCGCCAATGGCGACTCCGGCAACAAGCGCCAGACCAACCCCCGACGGGCCGGTCCGCTCGTCGCTGACCCGTGAGACGAGGACGACCGCGATGAACGCCAGCCCGATCCCGATCATCACCAGTGGCCCGGGAAGACCCTCGAACACGATGCCGGCCGTGACCGGGATGACGGCCGCGAGCACCCCGGTGATGGGGGCCACGACCCCCATCCGCCCGACCGCGAGGCCCTGGTAGAGGGCACTGATTCCGATTCCGCCACCGAGCCCGGCAAGCACGCTCCACGCGACATCCGCGGGCAGGGGCGCGCTCTCGCCGCGGACCATGGCAAGGACGAAAGCGACGATTGTGCCCACCAGCTGCGAGGCGAGGACAACGCCGAACAGCGGTGTCCGGCGAGTCAGCAAGCCGCCCCCGAAGTCCCCCGAGCCCCACGTCACAGCGGCCGCGAGGCCGAAGACCACCGTGGCCGCGCCACCCGACAGGAGATCGCTCAGGTGGGCTGCTCCACGGGCGAGCTGTCCACCGCGGTCGGCCCGAGCAGCTCGACGACGGCATCGGCGGCCGCGTCATAGCGATCCGACGTGGTCAGGTAGATGACCTGGAAGTCCGCTGCGACCGCCTTGAGCAGCTCGACGGCGCGAGTGGCCCGGCGATCGTCGAGGGTCACGAACGGATCGTCGAAGACGAGCGGCGGCCGGCGGTCGCCGGTGATGAGGCGGACCAGGCCGAGTCGGGCCACCAGGTAGACGAGGTCAAGGGTGCCCTGACTGAGAGAGGTGACCGGGACCCAGCCGCCCTTCTCCGGCGCGTGGACCTCGATGTCGAGCGTCTTGTCGTCCACGCGGACGCGCCGATAGCGACCGTCCGTCACCGTCCCGAGGTCGCGAACCATGTGCGCCTCGAGGTAGCGGGTCGCAGTCTTCATGGTCGCCTGCTCCGCCCGGTCGATGGCCTGCAGCGTCAGGTCGTAGACGCGCTGCCGTCGCTGGAGAGCGGCGAGCTGCTCCTGCCCCATCGCCAGGCGCTCGGCCTGGCCGGCGACCTGCTCCGCGTCAACCGCGTTGGCCTCGACTCGGGCCCGATGATGGGCCTCGTCGTCGCGCGCCCGTTCGAGCGCCTCCTCCTGGTCGCGGACCTCCACCTCCAGCCGCTCCCGAGCGCGCGGCTCGCGGGCGATGGGGCCGAGCGCGTCGAGGGCGCTCGCCTTCTGCTCGATCTCGAGGGAGGCGGCGTCGCGCATCGTTGGCAGCGCCTGGCGCGGTTCCTTGCCGACCAGCCCGTCGAGCTGCGCCGCGAGTCGGTCGATCTGGGCGACGTGTGCTTCCTCGCGAGCCAGCAGGTCCTCGGCTTCGGGCAGGTCCGCGAGGCCGAGCGTCGCAAGCTGCTGCACCAGGCCGGCCTCGGTCAGGCGCAGCTCGGCCTCCATCTCGGATCGACCGCGCAGGCGCCGATCGATCTCGACATCCCGGAGCTGCCCCTGCATCTTGTCCCCTCGTCTCAGCCACAACGCGACGCCCGCGACGACGAGCCCGACCACCGCGATCGCCCCGCCGATCCCCTGAACGACGATCCCGGGATCGACGATGCCGAGGGCTTTCAGGACGAACGTGGCGCCGGCGATGAGCAGGCCGACGACGACGAGGGCGATCGACCAGCGTGACAGGGGTTGCCACGTCGGGGCGGGCGCAACATTGAACTGGACCGCGACCTCCCCGGCTAGCGCCGCCTTGAGCTCGCGGATCCGCTGGTCCATCGTGCGCAGCCGCTCGACCGTCCCGCGAACGAGCGGCAACGGGTGAGGTGACGGATGTGTCGAGTCGAGCGCCTCGATCTCGAGGTGCACTTCGACCGCCTGGCGGTAGCGCTCGTAGCGCTCGCTGGCCGCGGCGCGCTCGGCGCCGATCCGTTCCGCCTGCCTGGCCTTCTCGAGAAGGCTCCGCCGCTCGGCCAGTGCGACATCCGCAGCGGCACGGCGGTCACGCGCGGTGGAGAGCGAATCACGATCCTTCTCGAGCTGCTCGAGGCCCAGCTCGCCCTGCTCCAGGGCGGCCCTGGCCTGGGCCACGGCCTGGTCCGCGACCTTGAGTAGGCCCGGGTTGCGCTCGCCCCGGGTCGTCAGGCCGTGCAGCGCGCCGTCGAGCTTGCGGCGGGCACGGCTCGTTCCGCGATCGGCACCGCTGATGGATGCCTGGAGACGATCGCGCAGGGCCCCTTCGTCGCGGGCCAGGTCGCTGATCTCGAAGTGGCGAACCGACGAGGTCGAACGGAAGAACGCCTCGGTCGGGATCCCGGTCAGCTCGGCCAGGACCTGGTCGGCCAGGGTCGGGTCGGAGATGGCCTGCCCGTCGTAGTCGAGGCGCACGGTCCCCTTTCCCCCGGCGAACGTCTTCTCGACGGTGCCGGTCTTGCGGCCATCCTCGTCGTCCTGCTCGAACTCGATCGAGACGACGGAGCGGGCCTCGGCCGGGGCGTCCCAGGGCCGGAGCGCCTCCAGCTCGGCGGCCGTGCTGGTGGCTCGGCGTGTCAGGACCAGCTCCAGGGCCCGCTGTACCGTCGTCTTGCCGGCCTCGTTGGGCCCGCGTACCACGGTCAGACCAGGCGCGAAGGCGATATCGAGCTCGTGGTAGCGCCGGAAGTCACGGGCGCTCAGCCGGCGGATCCTCACAGGGAGACCTCGTGGCCGGCCAGCAGGAGCCGCCCAAGACGCAACGCGTCGCGCTGCTCGGCGGCCTCGGCGGCGGAACCTGCAGCCTCCAGCTCCGCGATCCGCGCTTCCAGGTCGCGGATGAACGCACCGACGATCGTGTCCGGCGACGGCAACGGCCCATCGGTCAGGGCCGGCAGCGAGACGTCCCGGACGCGGACCTTGAGAAAGGACGGAGCGAGGCGGGACTCGATCTCGTCGAGGTCGATGTCGAGCTCGTCGGGTCGAACGCCCACCAGGCGGACGTCGAGGACCAGGTCAGGATCCGCGGCGGCCGCCAGGGTGTCCACCAGGGCCGGCTGGCTGGTCACGGTGCTCGCGTCGAGCTCGCGCTTCTCGAAGCGCGTCCTGCCGACCTGGCGCTCTTCGACCTTGACCGTTCGAGCGCCGTCCCGCTGGTCGAGCTCGACCAGGAGCACCTTTCCGGCTCGATCCTGGTCGAGGGCCACCGCCTCGGGCGCTCCGGCGTAGGCGTAGGTGACCGTCCCGGCCCGGCCCGTCTGGGCCGAATGCCAGTGGCCCAGCGCGAGGTAGTCGAGCCCGGTTGCGGCGATCTCGTCGGTCGTGATGACGACCTCGTCCCGCTCCGTCTTGCCGGGGATCGAGATCGAGCCATGGACCATGCCCACGTGCCACGTGGCTGATGTCTCGGCCGCGCCAGCATCCAGGCCATGCAACGGGCTCTGCGGCGCGCGCTTGGTGGCGAAGACTCGCCCGTACACGATGACGTCGCACGCGGCCAGGTGAATCGATGGATGGTCCGGGTCCAGGACGGTCACCAGGTCGTCGTTGGAACCGCCGCCGGCCATCGTCGCCAGGTCGTAGGCGCGATAGATGGACGCCCGATCGTAGACGTCGTGGGTGCCCGGGATGACGACGGTCCTGATCTTCGCGGCGGCCAGTCGCTTGAGCTCGGCGGCGACCCGCTCGACGGAACGGCGTGGCTGGACATTCGAGTCGAACAGGTCCCCGGCGACGAGAAAGAGATCGACCTTCTCCGCCAGGGCGAGATCGACCGCGGCCTTGAACGCCGTGAACTGGCGCTCCCGCTGGGCGGCAGCCTGGTCGCCGAGATCGTCGTGTCGCGCACCGAGATGGACGTCTGCGGTATG
>JAXDKX010000249.1:0-3808 GCA_034666905.1 Chloroflexota bacterium
AGCGGCGGGCCGACCAGGACGCAGGCTCCCAGGATCGACCACAACGAGCCGAGCTTGCCCTGGCGAGCCGAGAGGTAGTTCGCGAGCACGACGATCATGAGGATCTTCGCGATCTCGCTGAACTGGAACTGCAGGCCGAAGATCGAGACCCACCTCGAGGAGCCGCCCGTGCCGCTCCCGATCACGAGGGTCACCGCGAGCAGGCCCAGCTGGGCGACGTAGAGCGGCCACGCGAAGGTCTTGAGCCAGTGGTAGTCGAATGCCGTCGCCGCGATGAAGACCACGAGCGCGATCCCGGCCCACATGAGGCCCCGCAGGAACACGGATCCGCCGGCCAGGATGTCGCCGCCGCCGCTGGCGGAGTTGCTGTATGCCATCGCCAGCCCGAAGCACGCCAACATTGCCGCGTAGACGGCCATCTGGAGGTCGAATGCGCGCCAGACGGCGCCGACCTTCGTAGCGGCCCAGCCCCCGGATCGAACGGCTCGCGCGGTCGCAACCATCGGCGGCTCCTAGTCGATCACGTAGAAGTTGCCGCGGCGCAGGTTGTTCGGCAGGAGGTAGTCCTTCTTGATGTGGAAGTGGTACTGGAGATAGGCCTTCACGATCTCCGTGGCGGCGTTGCCCTTCGTCTGGGAGTCATAGGCGAACGCGAGGACGGCCAGCTGGGAGTCCGTGCGCTCGGCGGCCTTGAACCCCTGCGGGTCGCCCGCCGTCTTGTACGGGTCCTTCGGGACGAACGCGGCAAACCAGGAGTGATACGGCAGCACGCCCCTCGAGTCCGGCAGGCCGAACTGGGCCGTGCCGGACTTCCCGGCAACGATGATCGGCATGTCGACGAGGTTGTACGTGTGGCGCACGACGACCACGTTCCGGGCGGCGTGGCGCATCGTCTTCAGGATTGCCGGCGAGAGCTTCAGCTTGTGGTCGACGATCGGCTTGAACGCCTGGACGACCTTGCCGTCGGGCCCGACGACGTCGTGGACGATCCGGGGCTCGTAAAGAGTCCCTCCATTCGCAAGGGCGCAATACGCGTTCAGCAGCTGGAGCGGGGTCACGGCGTCGTAGCCCTGGCCGATGCCGGCGAGGAACGTCTCACCCGGGTAGATCGGCTCGCCGAGCGCATCGAGCTTCCAGGCGTTCGTCGGCACCGTACCCGATGCCTCGGCCGGCAGGTCGATCCCCGTCTTCGCGCCGAAGCCGTAGTCCTTCGACCAGTAGCCGAGCCGGTCGATGCCGACTCGCGCGGCGACCTGGTAGAAGTACGTGTCGCTCGAGTGGCCGAAGCCGCAGTACAGGTTGCACATGCCGAAGCCGGCGTTGTTCCAGTCATGGAACACCGCGCCCCCCAGGCGGATGGTGCCGAAGGTCTGGATCGGGCTCGTCGCCGTGATCTTGTGGTCGGCGAGGCCGGCGCTGCCAGTGACGAGCTTGTACGTCGATCCGGGCGGGTACTGCTCGCTGATCGCGTGGTTGAGCAAGGGCTTGAGCTTGTTCGAGAGGAGCGCCTGGTACTGCTTGCCGGTGATGCCTTGGGCAAACTGATTGTCGTCGTACGTGGGCAGGCTGACCATGGCCAGGATCTCGCCGTTCTGGGGGTTCATCACGATGACAACGCCGCCCTTCAGGCCGGCCGTACGCATGCCCCACTGGAGGGCCTGTTGGGCGTATCGCTGCTCGTTGACGTCGATCGAGAGTCGGAGGGAGTCGCCGGCGATCGCTTGCTGGTCGACCTGCAGGACCTGACCTTGCCGTCCGGTCGCGTCGCGCTCGACGGTCTCAAGGCCGTACGTCCCTCGAAGCTGAGCCTCGTAGGCCGCCTCGAGCCCCTGGCGCCCGATCAGATCGTCGGGCTGGTAGCCCTCGGCGCGCAGCGTCGCGATCTCCTGGGCGTTGACCGGCCCCGTATACCCCATGACCTGCGAGATGAGCGGGCCAAGGTTGTACGCGCGCCGCGTGTCGACGACGATCTGGACACCCGGAAGGTCCGAGCTCGACTCGGCGATGAAGCTCGCGACATCGGGATCGACGTCAGAAGCGACCCGCACCAGGTCAAAGCGCGAGCCTGGGTTCGAGTCGATCGCGACGTTGATGTCGGCCGGATCGGTCCCGACGAGCTTCGCGAGCATCTCCACGACTGCCTGGCGTCGAGATTCCGGCAGGTCGGCGGGCCGGATCCGAACGCTGTAGGAGGCGACATTCGTGACAAGCGGGATGCCGTTTCGATCGTAGATGAGGCCACGCGTTGACGGGATCGGCTGCTGGACCGTCCGGTTGGCCTGGGCGAGAGCGGCGAAGTGGCCGTCCGATCCGACCTGGAGGGCAAAGAGCCGGACGGACAGGACGCCCGACCCGAGGATCACCGCGATGCCGAAGACAAGGAAGCGCACGAACGGGCGCGACTGGACCTTGGGTCCGTCGAGATAGGTGTTCATCGGCTCACCATTCGAGCCGTTCGACGACCGCGCGCCGATCGTGGATCGAGACCGCCAGCGGCCCGACGAGCAGACCGAGCAGGCCATCGTAGATGGCCCCCGGAATGAACAGTCCGATCGGGTCCGCCACAGCGCCCGGTCCCTGGCCCGCGGAGGTCAACACGTAGATCAGCACGGAGTGGACGAGGCTGAGAATCGGGACGGCGACGATCGGAGCCAGCGTACGCAGGCGAGGAAGGGGCTGGGCGATGGCAGCGGCCCCGCCGACCGCGACGAGGAGTGCGAATGCCGAGGCCCCAAGGGGCCGCCCGAGGAGGATGTCGAGGACCAGTCCGCCGACGAAGGCGAAGACGATGCCGCTGTCGACCCCAGCCGCGATGGTCCAGATGACGGCGACGACGAGGACCGGATGTACGTTCGCATTTCCAACCGTGAGATGGGGGCCGAGCGTTGTTTCCAGGAGCGCGGTGACGGTCGCTCCGATCGCAGCAAAGAGCAGGCTCATGAGCGGCGATCGGTCCTCGGCGAGCGGTGGGTGGTCGCTTGCGAACCGAGCCCTCGCAGCGACGATCGAACGGCGAAGCCGGCGTCGTTCGGACAGTATCCCATGGCCGCTTCGGGGCGGCAATCGTCCGATCGGATGCCCGACAGGACCACTCTGGCAAAGGCCGCTGTGAACGTGGCCGACCTTCTCGAGAAGCGATGTTTCACGTGAAACACACGCCTAGGTGCGTTCCCGACGCCCTGCCGTAAACGGTGCGCCTTTGGACGGCGACCGAAGCCCGATGTTTCACGTGAAACATGAAAGGCCACGTGCCTGGAGGTGAGTCGCCGCCAATCCGTGGCGAAGCGTCGAAGGCGATCCTGTGCGAGCGGGTCCGGGCGTCCGGCCCGAACGAGAAGAGGGCCTCCGGATGGTAGAATCGACTTCTGTGAGACACCGACGGTTGGGGATCTGAGTGGGCGAGACGATCGCCTGCGCGAACCAAAAGGGCGGCGTCGGAAAGACCACCACAGTCGTGAACCTCGCGAGCTATCTCGCGCTCGCGGGAGACCGAATCCTCGTCATCGACCTTGACCCTCAGGGCAACGCAACGAGCGGCCTCGGGATCGACCGGACGCTCAGCCGCTCGGTCTATGACGCAGTCATCGATGCCGTCGCACTCGACGAGCTCACGATCGATACGCCGATCGCCGGGCTGTCACTCATTCCATCTTCGATCGCCCTTGCCGGTGCGGAGGTGGAGCTCGCGCCAATCGAACAGCGCGAACGCCGCCTTGACCGCCTTCTGGACCCCGTGGAGGACCGCTACGACTACGTGTTCATCGACTGCCCGCCTTCGCTCGGCCTGCTGACCGTGAACGCGCTGACA
>JAXDKX010000250.1:0-3843 GCA_034666905.1 Chloroflexota bacterium
CGCGCCGGGCAGTGGCACGACGTTCCGCGTCTTCCTGCCCCGTGAAACGGCGCCCACGCCTGGCACCGTCGTCGATGCCCCAACGTCCGAGTCAGACAACGGCCGCGAGACGATCCTGCTGGCCGAGGATGACGACTCCGTCCGCCAACTCGCGATGACGCTCCTCGAGCGAGCCGGGTACCACGTCATCGCGACGCCGGATGCCGAATCCGCGATGGCCGCCGCGGCCGCGCACACCGGACCCATCGACCTGCTGCTGACCGACGTGATCATGCCGGGAGCGAACGGGCGTGAGCTGGCGAACCAGTTCGCGGTCACGCACCCCGACGCACGGATCCTGTTCATGTCCGGCTACGCCGACGACGTCCTGTCAGCCCAGGGCGTCCTCGACCCGAACGTCGCGTTCCTCGAGAAGCCCTTCCTGCCCGCCGACCTCGCGCGCAAGGTCCGTCAGGTGCTGGACGAGCCACCGGCCGCGGCCTCGTAGCCGCGGCATTCGACGACGGGCAGCACCGGGTAACGGCGAAAGCTCGAGTCGCTGGTGGATCGCTCGCACAGGCGGTAGACGGCACCCTCGCGCCCTGCGATCCGACGCGAATGGCGACAGTTGCCGCATAGACCTGGAGGCGGGCCGAGCTGTCGCCGGCTCCGGGGACCCTCGATCACGGCGTCAGCGCACGAGTCGTGGCGGAGAGGGTGGGATTCGAACCCACGAAGTCTTGCGACTCAACGCTTTTCAAGAGCGCCGCCTTCAACCGCTCGGCCACCTCTCCGAGCGCAAGGATATCCCGGAGCGGTGGCCCGACGATCCCGAGTCAGGGGGTGGGCGTGGCCGACGGCGTGGCCTGGTTCAGCAGTCCCTTGAGATCGAAGATCGACGCGTTGCCCGACGGGACCAGCATGACCGTGATCTTGTCGGTCAGCTTCTGGATGTACTGGTACTGGAGGATCTGGTCGGACAGGGAGGCCGCCAGCGACTTGTTGGCGGTTGCCTGGCCCTGGGCGAGCGCGACAGTCGCCGCGGCCTGACCCTCGGCCAGCTTGACGTTCGAGTCGGCCTGGCCCTGGGCCTGCGCGACCGCCTGCTCGGCCTGGATCTTCTTCTGGGCCAGGATCTGCGTCTCCGTCTGGACCTGCTGCTGGGCGACCTGCTTGGCCTCGATCGCCTGCTGGAAGGCGTCACTGAAGCTGATGTTCGCAATGTAGATGTCGTCCACGATGATGTGGTACTGGGCAAGGTTGGCCGCGAGGGCGTCCTTGGCCTTTGATCGGATCTCGTCACGAGCGCCGAGGATCTGATCGACCTTGTAGGCCGGGACGACGGTCTTGATGAAGTCGTTGAAGGCCGGATCGATGACCTTCGAAGCGAAGTCGGTCCCGACCCGCTGATAGAGGTCGGACGCGAACTGACCGTCGACGTGGTAGTTCATCACCCCGGTGAGCTTGACCGTCTGGTACTCCGCCGATGCCGCGTCGATCTCCTGGAACTGGTGCGGCTGGACCCGCGTGTCGATGATCGCGACGTTCTGGACGATCGGAATGACGATGTGGAGACCGGGCTCGAGCGTCCCCGACTGAACGGAGCCGAAGTTCGTGACGACCCCGACGTTGCCGGCGGGCACTTCGACGAACGGAGCCGAGGCGCCGGCCACCAGGATCAGCGCGCCGATCACGGCCCCGACGATGCCCTTGAGGATGTGGGTGGTCGGGACTGGCGCGCCCGTTCGACCCTGGGTCGCGCGCCCGAGGGGCACGACGATTCCGAACGCGAGGCTCAGGCCGAGGATGGCCAGGCCGGCGAGCAGAATGAGGACATTGATCATGTGGATGGGGACCTCGGGCAGGTGACGGGCGTGAACGGTGCCTGATCGAGGATACGCCCCGGCGGATCCCGGAGGACTCAGGCGCTGATGACGTCGCGCCCAAGGTACGGTCGCAGGACGTCCGGCACCGCGATGCTGCCGTCCGCCTGTTGATAGGTTTCGAGGAGCGCCGCCACGATCCGGGCAAGTGCGAGCCCGGAGCCGTTGAGGGTATGCACCAGCTCGGCCTTGCCGCCGGGCTCGGGTCGGTAGCGGATCGCCATCCGGCGCGCCTGGAAGTCACGGAAGTTCGAGCACGAGCTGACCTCCAGCCAGCGCTCGACGCCGGGTGCCCAGACCTCGAGATCGTACTTTCGGGCCTGGGTGAAGCCCATCTCCCGGGTGCTCATCAGCAGCACCCGGTACTCGAGACCGAGTCGCTGGAGGAGGATTTCCGCCCGCTCGGTCATCCACTCGAGCGCGGCCGCGGAGTCCTCCGGACGCTCGAACAGGACCATCTCGACCTTGTCGAACTGGTGGACGCGAAGGATCCCTCGGGTGTCCTTGCCGGCGGCTCCGGCCTCGCGGCGGAAGCATGGACTGTAGGCGGCGTATCGAACTGGCAGTTGCCCGGCCTCGAAGATCTCATCGCGGTGCAGGTTGGTGACGGGAACCTCTGCCGTGGGGACCAGGTACAGCTCGTCGCGAGTGACGACGTACATCTGGTCTTCCTTGTCGGGGATCTGCCCTGTGCCGGTAGCCGAGGCCGTGTTGACGACGGCCGGCGGCCACACCTCGGTCATCCCGTTCTCGCGGGTGTGGACATCGAGGAACCAGTTGATCAACCCGCGCTGCAGGCCGGACCCGGCGCCCTTGTAGACCGGGAAGCCGGAGCCCGCGATCTTCGCGCCGCGGGCATTGTCCAGGA
Organism: Chloroflexota bacterium; assembly: GCA_034666905.1. Classification (GTDB taxonomy): domain Bacteria; phylum Chloroflexota; class Limnocylindria; order Limnocylindrales; family CSP1-4; genus SPCO01. Next base: position 2,731 of record JAXDKX010000250.1, read on the forward strand.
TGTCGAGCGCCTCGCCCAGCTCCCAATGCGGCTTCCGCACCCAACCGTCCTCCTCCCGCGGAAGACGAGCGCCCCACGTGCGCACCGTGACGTTGGCTTCCTCGCCACCGACCGGGATGTCCGGATCGGGCGGATTCGGGATTCGCAGGAGCAGGCCGTCCAGCGCCGCTTCGGCCCCGGCCAGCGCGGCGTCAAGGGCCGCGATCTGCTCCCCCGCCGCCGTGGAGGCGGCTCGGAGGTCGGCAACCTCCGGCCCATCGGCCGCGGCACCGCCCTTGATCGCCTCGCCGATTCGTTTCGACGCGACGTTCCGTTCCGCCTTCAGCGTCTCGCTCTCGGCCAGGAGGCGCCGCCGTTCCGCGTCGAGCTCCAGGGCTCGATCGACGAGGCCTGGATCCTCGCCCTTGTCGAAGGCCCCTCGCCGGATGACCTCCGGCTCGTCGCGCAGCCGCTGCAGCCCGACGCTCACGTGACGCTCCCATCGCCGGACGCGCCCGCGGCGACAGCGCCACCGGCTTCGTCGAGACGCCGCAGCACGAACGCCGGCTCGAGGCTGGCCAGGAGCCAGCCTGCCCGAGGCCCGTTGGGGCGCCCCAGGAACGCGAGATAGATCGCCTCGAAGGCACGCCTGGCCGGGAGCTGGTCCCTCGTCGCCACGACGAAGATCAGGGATTGCCAGGCGTCGCCGCCGATCGGTGTGTCTCGGCCCGCCGAGCTCGACAGCTCGGCGAGAAATCGGCGCTGCTCGTCGGACAGGGTGCCGGCCGCCGCGGGAAGCGCGTCGCGCTGCACGGCCAACCGGGCTGACTCGGGCGCGTAGCCGTCGAGCCAGGCACGGGCCGACGCGATTCGCTCGTCGAGGATCGCGCGCTCGCGAGCCGTCAGCGGGCTCCCCTTCTCCGCCTCCACGCGCTCGGAGAGATCGACACCCGGAACCTGGAGCAGGAGGGCCAGGTGGGAGAACGCCGGCCGAAACGCCGCTGCCTCGGCCGCGACATCCGCCGCTGGATCGAGGAGCGAGTAGCGGAACGTCGCCTCGAAGCCCGGCGTCAGCTCGCCCTTGACCTCACGGCCGGCGGTCGCCGCGGCGAACCGATCGAATTCGTCGAACAG
>JAXDKX010000251.1:0-5692 GCA_034666905.1 Chloroflexota bacterium
GACGGCGGATCGATCGAGGACGCCTGCGGTCGTCTTGAGTCCGGCTCGCTCCGTGTTGGCGGCCCAGGTGGCGATCGCCAGGGCATCGGCAGCATCGTCCGGCCGAGGCAGCTCGCTCATCCCGAGCACGAGCTGGACCATCCGCTGGACCTGCTCCTTGTCGGCGGCGCCGTAACCGGTGATCGCGCTCTTGACCTCGTTCGGGGTCGCCTCGCGAACCGGCGTCCCATGCTGGGCGGCGGCGAGCAGGACGACGCCACGGGCCTGGCCGACCGCGAACGCGGTCTGCACGTTGCGCGAGAAGAAGAGCCGCTCGACGCCGAGCAGGTCAGGCTGGTGGAGCGAGATGAGCTCATCGATCAGCGCATGGATCGCCAGTAGTCGCTGGGGCAGGCCCAGGTCCGGGCTGGTGGTCAGGCAGCCGTGGTCAACCTCGCGTAACCGTCCGGCCGTTCGCTCGACGATCCCGTAGCCCAGCGATGCGGTCCCTGGGTCGATCCCCAGGACGATCACCCGGCGACCTCGGCATAGACGTCTTCCGGGATGTCGAAGTTGGCTGTCACTCGCTGCACGTCGTCGAGGTCCTCGAGGAGCTCGACGAGCCTGAGCGCCTGGCGTGCCTTCGACGAGTCCAGCCCGACCGTCTGCTTCGCCACCATCGTCGACTCTGCCGACTCGACCGGGACGCCCGCCGCCTCCAGTGCCTTGCGGACCGACTCGAGGTCCCCGGGCGAGGTGTAGATCTCGACAGTCTCCTCGTCCTCGGTATCGACGTCCTCGGCACCCGCGTCGATTGCCGCCAGGGTGACCTCGTCGACGTCGACGCCCGAGCGCGTCACCTCGATCAGGCCCCGCGGCTCGAATTGCCAGGCGACCGCTCCGGAGCCGGCCAGCTGGCCACCGGCCTTGCTGAACATCGAGCGAACCTCGGCCGCGGTCCGATTGCGGTTGTCGGTCTGCGCCTCGACGAGGACCGCGATCCCGCCCGGACCGTAGCCCTCGTAGACGATCTCCTCGAACTGCTCGGCCTCGCCGCCGCCGGTCGCCTTGTCGATCGTCCGCTTGATGTTGTCGGCCGGCATGTTCACCGAGCGGGCCTTGTCGATCGCGAGCCGGAGCCGGTAGTTGGCGTCCGGGTCGCTGCCGCCCTGCCGGGCCGCCACGCTGATCTCACGGGCGACCTTGGTGAACAACGCCCCGCGCTTTGCGTCCGTGACGCCCTTCTGGCGCTTGATCGTGGACCATTTCGAGTGACCTGACATCGCGGGCCGGAGTATAGCCGACTATCATGGCCTGACCCCCGATCATCACGGACGTCCCGACCCCCCAGGCAGCGGAAGGACCGACGATACCGATGACGATGAAGAGCGTCGACCTCCCCCACCTTCGGAGCGTCGTCCTGGCCGGTCACGCCGGCGCCGGCAAGACGACGCTCGCGGAGCAACTGCTGTTCAGGTGCGGGGCGATCCCCCGACTCGGTCGCGTGGATGACGGGACGGCGCACCTCGACTTCGAGCCCGAGGAACAGAAGCGCAAGGAGTCGCTGAGCCTGGCGGTCGGGACGTTCGAGCAGGACGGGACGCGGATCTCGGTGGTCGACACGCCTGGCTATCCGGACTTCGTCGCCGATGTCATCGAGGGCTTCGCCGCCGTCGATGGCGCGATCTTCGTGATGGACGCGTCGGCCGGCGTCGAGGCCGGCCTGGAACATGCCGTCGCGCTCGGTCGGTCGAGCGGCACGGCCGCCTGCTTCTTCATCAACAAGGGCGATCGCGAGAACGCCGACCCAACGGCGGCGCTCGATGCGCTTCGGGCGAGCTTCGGCAACAAGATCGCGCCGCTCCACCTGGCGATCGGTTCGGCCGATTCGTTCGAAGGCTACGTGGACCTGGTACACGGGAAGGCATGGCGGCTCGAGGGCGGCAAGGAAGTCGAGATCCCGATCCCGGATGAGCTGGCTGCGGAGGTGGCGACCCGCCGCGACCAGCTGCTCGAGGCAGCCGCGGAAGCCGATGACGACGTCCTGACCAAGTACCTCGACGGCGAGGAGATCTCGGACCCGGAGTTGGAGGCGTGCCTGCGCAAGGGAGTCAAGGACTCGGTCCTGGCACCGGTGCTTGTCGGGAGTGCAACCAGGGGGATCGGGCTCCGTGCGCTGCTCGATGCGATCGTCCGTTACCTGCCCTCGCCCGCCGACGAGGCCCCGACGGCCACGACCGACAGGTCCGGCGCGACCGTGGGCGTCCCGGCCGACGAGAACGGCCCACTCCTGGTGCGGGTCTTCAAGACCACGGCCGATCCGTTCGTCGGGCGCCTCACCTACCTGCGCGTCCTGTCCGGGACGCTGCATTCGCAGGCCCACGTCTGGAACAGCAGCCGAAACGAGGATGAGCGGATCGGCCAGCTGTTGCTGCTCCATGGCAAGGAGCAGGAGCCGATCGGCGAGCTCAAGGCCGGCGAGATCGGCGCGGTCGCGAAGCTGACGGTGACCGAGACGGGCGACACGCTCACTGCCCAGGCCAAGCCGCTGCTGCTCCCCCCGGTCGACTTCCCGGAACCGTCGCTGGTCCTTGCCATCGAACCCCAGAGCAAGGGCGACCTGGACAAGATGGGCCCAGCCCTCGCCCGCATGCTCGAGGAGGAGCCGACGGTCCGGCTCGAACGCAGCGCGACCGGCGAGCAAGTCCTGCGCACGATGGGCGAGGCCCATACCTCGGTCATTATCGAGCGGCTGAAGCGCAAGTTCGGGGCGGCGATCGTGACCCATACGCCGCGCGTGCCGTACAAGGAGACGATCCGCGGCAAGACCCAGGTCCACGGCCGATACAAGAAGCAGACCGGTGGCCACGGGATGTTCGGCGACGTGTGGCTGGAGCTCGAGCCAAACCCGGATGGCGGCGTTGAATTCGCCGAACGGGTCGTCGGCGGTGCGGTGCCGAAGGGCTTCTTCGCCGGCGTCGAGAAGGGCATCCGCGAGGCGGCCGAGGGCGGCGTCCTGGCGGGCTATCCCCTTTCGAACTTCAAGGCAACCCTGTACGACGGATCGTTCCATCCGGTCGACTCCAACGAGATGGCGTTCAAGATCGCGGCTTCGATGGCGCTCAAGGACGGGGTCCATAACGCGAAGCCGGCACTGCTCGAGCCGATCATGGCGGTGGAGATCCGGATCCCGGAGGCCTACATGGGTGAGGTCAATCGCGATCTCAATGGGCGTCGCGGCCGAGTCCTCGGGATGGATACGGTCGGCGACGTGCAGGTCATCAATGCGCTCGTCCCGCAGGCCGAGCTCTCCAGCTACGCGACCGAGCTGCGCTCGCTGGCCCAGGGCCGAGGCTCGTTCAGCGCGACGATGCATCACTACGAGGACGTCCCGGGCCACATCGCCGAGAAGGTGATCGAGAGCCACCGCAAGGAAGTCGAGGCGGCCGGCGGACACGGAGCCGGGCACTAGTCGGTCGTTCAGGTCCGGGCGGTGTCGCTGAGGGTCGTGCCGGGCGTCCGCACGACCCGGTCGCCCCACTCGGCCGTACGTCCCGGTCGCACGACCCGCCCGCTCGTCAACTCCTTGCAGTGAATGCATGGCCCGCGCCGCCCGTTGCGTCAGACGCACGCACCGTCGCCCAGGGGCATCGTCTTGACTTCTCCATTGCGTGCCGCGCAAGCAAATCAACCAACACCCCGACCGGGCGCGCAAAGCGTGCGAATCGTGCACCGAACGCACGATTCAGTCCTGTGGCGCACCGTGGCAGTAGCCCGGGCGACGTTGCTTGCGTTTCACGAAATCCTGGATCCTCGCCCTGTTCCAGGACCTGTGTCAGCTCAGGCTGAGGGCGTCCTCGAGGGTAAAGTGCCCTTCGTAGAGCGCTCGGCCGACGATCGCGCCGACGACGCCCAGCTCGCGGACCGCCCGAAGATCGTCCAGCGACGCGATCCCGCCAGACGCGATGATCGAGCCCGATCCCGCGCCCAGAAGGGCCTCGTACAGGTTCAGGTCCGGGCCTTCGAGCAGGCCGTCTCGTTCGATGGCGGTGACCTCGAACTCGCGAACGCCGGCGGTCCGGAGGGCGTCGATCGCGGCGCCGGCGTCGAGACCGGTCGTTCCGGTTGCCCATCCCTGGCCGACCGCCTGGCCGTCGCGAACGTCGATTGCGACGGCGACCCGGTCCGCGCCGTATAAGGCCACCAGAGCCCCGGCGAATGCAAGATCGCCGATTGCCGCGGTGCCGAGGACGGCCCGCGCCGCGCCCAAACCGAGGACGTCGGCAACAGCACTCCCGCTCCGAAGGCCGCCGGCGACCTCGACACGAACGTCGTTCCCCACCGCCGCGACGATCTCCCCGATCAGCCTGGCTTGGACTGGCCTGCCTTCGCGTGCTCCATCGAGATCGACGACGTGCAGCCACCGAGCACCCGCATCGGCAAAGGTCCGCGCGGTCGACACGGGATCGACGCGATAGGCGGTCTCGCGCTCGAAATCACCCTGGCGCAGGCGGACGACTCGGCCACCTCGCAGGTCGATCGCCGGCAGGATCTCGAACCGCCTTGCACGAGTCATGATGGCATGTTACCGTAGTAGCACGATACTACGCTAGCACGAGAGGAAGCGGGGCGACATGGCCGAAGACTGGCGCACGCCGGACGTTGAGGAGCTCTTTACCGCAATCCTCCAGCTCGAGGACGTCGACGAGACCGAGCGCTTCTTCCGTGACCTGTGCACGCTGACCGAGCTCCGCGACATCGCCCAGCGCTGGTCCGTCGTCCGTCTCCTCGACAGCGGCCTGCACTACGCGGAAATCTCCCGGCGGACCGGGGCCAGCACGGCCACGATCACCCGAATCGCATCGTGGCTGAACCATGGCGAGGGCGGATACCGGGCCATGCTGGACAAGCTGAACGCCGCATCTCGGGCGGGCGGGCGGCCCTACCCAGTCAAGGGCGATCGATGAGGTCTCGCCTGCGCCTCGCCATCCCCAACAAGGGCCGCCTCGTCGAGCCGACGCTGCGACTGCTCCACGACGCCGGCCTGGTCTTCGAGGAGCACGATCGGAGTCTCGTCGCGCTCGTCCAGAACTACGAGCTCGACATCCTGTTCGTGCGCACGAACGACATCATCGAATTCGTCGGCGACGGGGTCGCGGATCTCGGCATCACGGGCGATGATCTGCTCAGCGAAACCGGCGCCGAGCTGCCGCGGATCCGGCCGCTTGGCTACGGCCGGTGCCGGCTCGCAGCGGCCGTTCCAAACGATGCGCCGTACCAGGCGATCGACGACCTCGCCGGGCTCCGGGTTGCCACGGCCCACCCGAATACGGCTCGTCGCTTCTTCGAGTCGCGCCGCGTGCCGGTCGAGATCATCCCGATCTCGGGGGCCGTCGAGGTCGCGCCTCGACTCGGCCTGGCCGAAGCGATCGTCGACCTGGTATCGACCGGTTCCACGCTGGTGATGAACGGCCTGCGCCAGATCGGAGACGTCCTCGAATCGGAGGCCATCCTCGTCGCGAACCCTGCCGCGCACCGCGAGCGCGCCGGTGATCTGGCCGCGATCGAGACGATGCTGAGCGCGGTGATCGCGGCCCGCGGCCGCAAGTACCTCATGATGAACGCGCCGGCTCCCAGGCTCGACGAGATCCAGGCGTTGCTGCCGGCCCTCGAATCGCCAACGGTGATCCCCCTCGCACACGCCGGGATGATC
>JAXDKX010000252.1:0-4648 GCA_034666905.1 Chloroflexota bacterium
CATCTCGGCGGGGCACCACGGACACGATGGTCGACACGGCCCGGAGCGTGTCTCCGGGACTGACCGCGCGTGTCAGCCGGATCCTGGTCCAGCCTGCAGGCTGACAACGGGCGGCATCCGCTGGCGGCCACTCCACGGGCTGGCCGAGACCGACCACGATGGCCACGGCCAGAGCGCCAAGCACCACCGGTTGCCCAAATTCCGTCGTCCTCGCGTATTCCACGTTGCCGTGCAGGTCACTGGCGTTGTTCGTGACCATGGCGAGCCACGCATGCTCGTCGGTGCCGATGGTGCGGCCCCCTGGATGCTCGATGGTGAGACCGGGTCGGGCATCGTCGAACGACCATCCCGAGATCGCGGCCCGAGCGTCCGGCGTGGCCAATCGCTACAGGCCGCCGAGGATCCCGTCAGGGTCTTCATGAGGTTGGCTCCGGACCCAGTCCGGATCGACCAGGTAGCCGAACCCGGGCGCCTCTTCCATCGCCGCCATTCGTCCGTCGGCGCCGATCGTCGGCTGGGTCAGCGGGTCATCCATCGGATGGACTCCTGTGAAGGGGATCCCCCATTCGATTGGCGCGTCCGTATACCCCAGGGCGGCGAGGACCTGGCTGTGGACGTGCCCGAACATGTGCGGCGCAAACGTCAGCCCGGCGTCAAGGACCTGGTTGATGATGCGACGGCCCCGCGAGATTCCGCCCATGCAAGTCAGGTCGAGCCGGACCACGTCCACGGCCTCCCGGGCGATCAGCGCCTCCGGGTAGTAGATCCCGCCCTGTTCGTCGCCCATCGCGATCGGGGTGGTCGTCCGTTCCCGAAGGCGTCGCAGCTGATCGGCATCGCCGGGTGGGAAGACGTCCTCGAACCAGCCGAGGCCAACATCGGCGACTGAGTTCACGAAGGCTGCCGCCTCATCGACGTCGTCAAACACCCACGCTGCGTCGAGGCCGAGCCATGCGTCCGGGGCGGCCGCGCGGGCGGCCCGAAGACGGCCCGCGGTCCGATCGGGAGTAGCCGCAACCGGCGCCTTGAACCGTCGCCAGCCCGCGGCATAGAGCTCGGCTGTCTGGGTTCCAGTCTCTTCGGGACCCATGATCGCGGGGGGATATCCGATGATCGCGGTGGCTGGCATCGGACGGTTCGCGCCACCGAGCATTGCGGCGATCGAGCGATCCATTGACTTCGCTGCGAGGTCCCAACACGCGAGATCGACGATCGACAGGGCACGCAGCCCGATCCCGGCCGCGTGGGAGGCCAAGCTGCGTCGCCAGGCGACCGTGAAGGTCTGTTCCTGGGTTCCGACCTCCGTTCCGACATAGACTCGGGCGATGGTCTTGCGTATTTGCTCGGCCACCGCGCCGTCACGGGTCAACGTGTAAGCGTAGCCCCGGAGACCATCGGTTGACGTGACACAGACCAGCGCGAACTCACGCTGGTGCATGATCCATTCGCCGAAGATGACCGGCGCGGGAAGCTGCGCCTGGATCGTCATGACTTGAACGGATGCGATTGTCGCCACCAGGGTCAGCCCGGGCTCCCGGCGCTCGTCGCCCAGGCACCTTGGGCCATCAGGCCGCCGTCGACCGTCAGGTACTCCCCGGTGATGAAGCTGGCACGATCGCCGGCCAGGAACAGGACGGCATCGGCGACATCGGCCGGGGTGCCGATTCGGCCGAGTGGATGAACGGAGCCGTAGCGCTGGATGTTAGCCTCCATGTCGCCGCCCTCGGCTCGCGCGAGGTCACGCACGATCTCCGAGTCGATCGTCCCTGGGCAGATGGCGACCACTCGGATCCCTTCAGAGGCGTAATCGAGGGCCATGTTCCGGGTCAGCGACAGGATGCCGCCCTTGGACGCCGCGTATGCGGGAACGCCGGGCATCGACTGCAGGCCCTGGACGCTGGCGATATTCACGACCACCCCGCCCGGGCCGGCCTCACGAATTCGTGGCAATGCAAATTTGGACATCAGGAAGACGCCCTTGAGATTGACCGCAATGATCCGGTCCCATACCTCCTCGGGCGTGTCCTCGACACGGGAATACCAGTCAGTCGGCATGATCCCGGCGTTGTTGACCAGGACATCGAGCCGCCCGAAAGCCTCGACCGTCCCCAGCACCATTCGCTCGGCGTCGCTTGAGTTGGAGACATCGCCAGCGACGGCCACCGCGCGCCGGCCGCCGCCCGTGATCTCCTCAGCCAGGCGCTCGGCCGCCCCGCGATTGATATCGGCGATTGCCACGCCGGCGCCGGCGCCGGCGAAGGCGCGGGCGATGCCTCGTCCGATCCCGAGGGCGCCACCGGTCACCAGCACGGTTCTGCCGGCAAACTCGTCGATCGTCCTGGCCTCCCGGAAGCCCGCGGTAGGGACCAAAACCTACTGAGCGAACAAACGATTGTCAATACGAACGGACACCGAGAGCCGTTGGTGGACGGTAGCGCGGTCGTCTGGCGGCGATCACCTTTGCACGCAAGCGCATGCCACCAGCCCCTTGCGAGACAAGTCCGTCGCGGTCATGGGCGCGAGCCAGGGGGAGTGATTGCCCCGGTCGCATCAATCAATACAACCGGGGCATGGCTGGCAACACAACCGGAGCATGGCTGGCCTAGGACGGACGCCCCGCTGCGGTTGCCTCAGGTACCTCGATCAGACGGCCGCTGCGGACGTCGTAGAGATAGCCGTGCACCGTGATCCGGAAGGGAACGAGGGGATGGGCTCGCACTCGCCGGACATCGTCGACGACGCTGCCGTGCTGGTCAGCGATCGTGAGCCAGTCGATGTAGGCGCCCTCGGTCGATCCAGGGCCGGTCCCGACGTCATGGAAGCCGTTTGGTCCGAGGGCCGCCGTCTCGAGGCTGCTCGCCAGGAGGCCGCGGATGGCCTCATCGGTGAAGAACTCCATCCCGCAGTCGGTATGGTGGATGACGAACCACTCGGCCGTGCCGAGGAGCTTGTACGAGATGACAAGTGAGCGGATGGCGTCATCGCTCGCACGGCCACCGGCGTTGCGGATGACGTGCGCGTCACCCTCGCTCAGCCCAGCGTATTTCGCCGGGTCGAGTCGGGCGTCCATGCAGGTCAGGATCGCGAAACGCCGAGCTGGCGGGAGAGCGAGCTCGGCCTTCGCGCCGAATGAGTCGGCATAGGCCGCATTGGCGGCGAGAACTTCGCCCAGGACTGTCGACATCTGAACACAACTCCTTTGAATGTCATCGGGTACGAGGGCCTGCTCCCGCGCTCATGGGCGACCGCGGAGTGCCCGGTGGAGGGAGGTCTGGGACGAGAGATCAGGCGGCGACCAGCTCCACGTTGACCCTGGCCGGCCGCTGGAGCGAGTGGCCCACGGGCGACGTCCGGATGACATCGGCATGGAGTGCCGCCACCACGGTGGGATCGGCATCACTTCGGAGATGGACCGTCACGTCGATGTCCTCGTAGCCGGCGTGGCCGTCCTTGAGGCCGAAGAAGACTGGCAGGTCGATCGTGCCGCTGAGCTCGATCCGCAGGTCCTCGATGGTGATGCCACGGGCCGTGGCGCCGGCGGTGTACCCGATCGCCAGGCAGCTGCCCAGCGCCCCCAGGACTTGCTCGACCGGGTTCGCCGCGGTATCGGTCCCGCCGAGGACGGCTGGCTCGTCGGCATAGGTCGGCGGCAGGTCCCGGACGCGGATCTCGTTGCGGAACCCGCCGCGCCAATGGACGTTGGCGTGGAACGGCGTGCCGTCAGGTGGTGCGGCCTGCTGCAGGCCCTGGGCATAGGCGACGACGGCCGTGGCGTTGACGCCGTTTGGAAGAGCTTCGGTGGTCATGGCTGGTGCCTCCTGGAAGGACGAGGTTCGGTAGACGGCCCCGGCGGCTGGGGAGCCCACGGCATGGCGGCCACCCGTCGTCGCGTTTCGGAGGCAAACAAAAACCGCAGGCCACCGTGGTGGACTGCGGCCCCGGGACCGATCTGCGGTCCCGCTACCCGGATGTCAGGATGCGCGGAACCTCAGACCCCCATCCTCCGAACGGCGGGGCCGCCAGCGCATACACATCTCACGGGTTGGAGCAGGCATACCGCGACTATCCCAGAGGCTGACCGACGGCACAACCCTGGCAACCGAACTGCAATGACGTCCATTAGCCGGCGACATTCTGCTCCGCCGGCAGACCACCTCAAGAGGTTCGCATGAGGGAGGGAGGGTGCCGCAGGAGGCCTGTTACCGGTAGGAGGAACTGGAAGCAAGACGCGTTGTGCGCGCCCGGGCCCTCGGTATCGCGGGTCCCACACGCGCGGAAGGGACTTCGGCTGGCATAGAAACTTGCGTGACGCGATTCAGTTTGGGTCTCACCGAGCATCTGTAGGGTATGAGCATCGTCTTGGGCCGCGAGAGCCTCGATTCGATCGTGGAGCAGGCTGCCGCCGGTGATGAGGCCGCCTTCGCCCGAATCGTCGCCGCATACCACGACGACATGGCGCGAGTCTGCTTCGTAGTCTGCGGCGAGGCCGACCTCGCCCAAGAGGCCGTTCAAGCCGCGTGGCCAATCGCCTGGCGGAACATGGAGAGGCTTCGCGACCCCGAGCGACTACGGCCCTGGCTGGTGACCATAGCCGCCAACGAGGCACGCCAGCTAATGCGACGACGCGGCCGTCGAGCTATCCGCGAGA
>JAXDKX010000253.1:0-3639 GCA_034666905.1 Chloroflexota bacterium
TCCTCGTGCTCATCCCGGATCCCGGGCAGCCAGTCGGCGACCGTCCCCTCGTCGATGCCAGGGACGCCGTCGAGCGTCGCCGCTGGTTCCTCGTCGGCGGGCAGAACCGTGACGCTGGTGACTTCCATGGTCTGTCCCGCGGCGGCCCGTTCGGCGCCACGCCGGCCTCGCGCCCGGTCGGCGGCGCCGGTCAGCCCTCGACTCGCGGCGTCGCGAGCCGCCCGTTCGGCGGCCCGTCCAACGGTGATCGAGGCGTCCTGCTCGAGGACCCGCAGGCGGATCTGCTGGATCTCGTCGCGCAGGGCAGCGGCTCGTTCGAACTCCAGCTGCTTGGCCGCCGCCTTCATCTCGGCCTCCATCCGCGAGACCAGCGCCTCGATCTTGCCGCGGTCGGCCTCGGTGAACTGGGCGCCGCGCTCCGACGTGTAGACCGTCGTCGATTCGGCGACCGCGCGCAGGCGCTCGTTGATGTCGCGGATGCCCTTGATGATCGTCGTCGGCTCGATGCCGTGCTCGACGTTGTACTTCGTCTGGTACGTCCGCCGGCGCTCGGTCTCGTCCATGGCGACCCGCATCGATTCGGTCACCCGATCGGCGTACATGATCACCTCGCCGCCAATGTTGCGGGCGGCCCGACCGATCATCTGGATGAGTGACCAGGCCGAGCGCAGGAAGCCCTCCTTGTCGGCGTCGAGGATCGCGACCAGGGTGACTTCCGGCAGGTCGATTCCCTCGCGCAGCAGGTTGATCCCGACGAGGACGTCGAAGATGCCGAGGCGCAGGTCGCGCAGGATCGCGACCCGTTCGAGCGTGTCCACCTCGCTGTGGAGGTACTGCACCTTGACCCCCAGCTCGCGCAGGTAGTCCGCCAGGTCCTCGGCCATCTTTTTGGTCAACGTCGTGACCAGCGCGCGCTCGCCGCGCTCGACCCGGGTTCGGATCTCCTCGAGGAGGTCGTCGATCTGGCCGTCGGTCGGTCGCACGGTGATCGGCGGGTCGACGATCCCGGTTGGCCGGATGAGCTGCTGGACGTTCCGCTGGCTACGTTCGAGCTCGTACGGTCCGGGCGTCGCGCTCATGTAGACGGCCTGGTGGACGGTCGCCTCGAACTCCTCGAACGTGAGCGGCCGGTTGTCGAGGGCGGACGGAAGCCGGAAGCCGAAATCGACCAGGATCTCCTTGCGGGTCCGGTCGTTCTTGTACATGCCCACGACCTGCGGGATGGTCATGTGGGACTCATCGACCACCAGGAGCCAGTCCGGCGGGAAGTAGTCGAGCAGCGTCCACGGACGCGACCCGGGCTCGCGGCGCGAGAGGTGCCGCGAGTAGTTCTCAATGCCGGTGCAGTAGCCGAGCTCACGCATCATCTCGAGGTCGAACGTCGTCCGCTGACGGAGACGCGCGCCCTCGAGCGCCCGCCCTTCCGCCTCCAGCTGGCCGACACGGATCTCCATCTCCGCCTCGATGTCGACGATCGCCTCCTTCAGCTTGTCGGCGGGCGTGACGTAATGGGTGGCCGGGTAGACGTTGACCTCCTTGCGTTCCGCCAGCAGCTCGCCGGTCAGCGGATCCAGCTCCGTGATCCGCTCGACCTCGTCGCCGAAGAACTCGACCCGGATGAGGGTTTCCACGGACGCCGGCTGGAGCTCCAGGGTGTCACCGCGGACCCGGAAGCGGGCGCGGCTCAAGGCCTGGTCGTTGCGCTGGTCCTGGAGATCGACCGGGTGGCGCAGCACGGCTTCGCGGCGGTACTGGGCGCCGACCCGCAGCTTGAGGACGGTCGCGCCGTAGTCACCCGGGGCGCCGAGGCCGTAGATGCACGAGACCGAGGCGACGATGATCACGTCCCGCCGCTCAAACAGGGCATGGGTCGCGGCGTGGCGGAGCCGGTCGATCTCGTCGTTCCGGCTCGAGTCCTTCTCGATGTACGTGTCGCTGCGCGGCAGGTACGCCTCGGGCTGGTAGTAGTCGAAGTAGCTCACGAAGTACTCGACCGCATTCTCGGGAAAGAACTCGCGGAACTCCGCGTAGAGCTGGGCGGCGAGCGTCTTGTTATGGGCGAGGACCAGGGTAGGCCGGTTGGCGCGGGCGATGACCTGGCTCATCGAGTACGTCTTGCCACTGCCGGTCACGCCCAGCAGGACCTGGTGATTGAAGCCCTTGGCAATGCCGTCGGCCAGGGCCTCGATCGCCGCCGGTTGGTCGCCGGTCGGCTCGAATGGGGCGACGAGCTTGAAGTCCGGCATCCCGTTCAGTCTACCAAGGGATGCACGAATCGAACAGGCGTTCTGTCAGCCGCTGGAAGCTCGGACGCGCTCGGCTTGCGTCGCACGCAAGGAACTGGCCCTGCGTTGCATCAAGTGCATGTCCCATCGGTCGGCGACGCCCGTCGTGCCAGTTCGTTGCCTCCCGCGCAAGCCGGGAGCCGCGCGGGTCCGCAAGCCCGTATTCCTTGCACGCAGTGCAAGTGGGAGTCGGCGATTGGCACGCGGCGTCCTCGTCGCCGACGGTAGTTGCATCCGCCGCAATCAGCCGCGCTCCACCCGCTCCTCGTCTCGGTGCGGGCGCTGCTGGAGGGCAGCATCGAGCGCAGCGAACGCTGTGGTGCGGCTCTCCCCGGGATCACCGGAGGTCTCCAGCCGTCGGCTCGCTGCCGGCGCGACGCGGGCGACCAGGTCTGCCTGGGCGACGATGCGCTGATCGGCGTCTTCGGGGCTCGAGCCACGGGCGATCAGGCGCGATCGTTGCGCCTCCGGGTCGCACGTCACCAGCCAGATCTCGTCGCACACGGCACCGAGGCCGCCCTCGACCAGCTTGATCGCCTCGACGACGACGGCCGCCGCCCCGTCCGCCTCGGCCTTTGCGATCGCCGCCAGGATCCTCGGACGCACCGCCGGATGGACGATCGCCTCGAGGTCCCTGAGGGCTGCCGGATCCGCGAAGACGAGGCGCCCGAGCGCCCCACGATCGAGCTCATCGTCCGGTCCGAGCAGGCGGCGGCCGAACCGGGCGATCACGGCATCGAGCGCGGGCTCGCCACGATCGAGCACGTCGCGGGCGACCCGATCGGCATCGACCACGACCACGTCTGGCCGCTCGCCCAACCAGCTGGCGATCGTCGACTTGCCGCAGCCGATCGGACCGGTGATCCCGATCCGGATCGTGCGCCCCGACGCAGAATCCGCCTCGCCGGAGGGCGTCACGGCGCTCGTTCCTCGAGGTGGAGCCAGGCGTCCTCGGCAACGACGAGGGCGACCTCGATGTCGGCGAGCTCGCTCGACACCCGGCGCATCTCCACGAAGTTCGCGGCGATCGCCGGGTCGCCCATCGCGAGTTCAAGGTGGTTCTTCCGGAGGTTGAGGCGCGTCAAGTCGGCCTCGACTGCCGTCTTCTGCTTGCGATAGGCCTCCTTCGACAGCTTCTCCTTCTTCCGCGTCCTCGAACCTGGCGCGGGGGCGGGGGCCGTGGCGACCGCCCCGCGCTTCGCCCCCTGCACTGGCGCGGAACCCGCCGTGCCGGAAGCGACTGCCGCCCGGCGACTGCCGCCGCGCAGCCTGGCGGCCTCGAGCTCCAGCGCCGCCGCCACCGTCCAGCCACTCGCCACGGCGGACCGCCACGCCCGATACCCGCCATCGAACG
>JAXDKX010000254.1:0-2605 GCA_034666905.1 Chloroflexota bacterium
GACCGGTTCGACCGCCTGATCGGGCTCGGGCGGCTCGTCATGGTTCATCTGAACGACTCGCGGTCCGAGCGCGGCAGCCGCCAGGATCGGCACGAGCACATCGGCGGCGGGCTGATCGGGGTGATCGGCCTCCATCACCAGATGACGCATCCGGCGAAGGCAGTCATCCCGATGCTCCTCGAGGTGCCGATGGACGACGGCTACGACGAGATCAACCTGCGACGCGCCGAGGCCGTGCTGGCCGGCGTGCCGCTCGATCCTCTGCCACCGGAGGCGTTCGAGATCTCGAGCCGTGCCAACCGCAGCGCGGCCCCGAGCTAGATCCAGGCCCGTGCAGCGCCGTCGCCGAGTCCCGATCCCGGGCCTAGACAGGCCCGCAGGCGATCGAATCGCGACCGTCCGACCGACCTCGGGCGCCGTCGTCCACCCCGACGAACTGACCGTTCGACGAACGGTCGTCCAGGCCGCAAGCGAACCGGGGGCCCTGCGGCGACGGGTCAGCGCGGCGGCCTCGGCCCTCGTCGCGCGCGACGCGCTCATGCTGGGTGGCCTGCTGGTCCTTGCCGCCGCGGTGCGGCTGCCCGGGATCGCGACACGGGGCCGCTTCGACGGTGATCAGGGCTACGACATGCTGACCCTCCTGCACTTCACCCGCGACGGGGTCTTTCCGCTGCTCGGCCCGCCGACCTCGATCGGCGACTTCCACCACGGGGCGTTCTACTACCTCCTCCTCGCTCCGGTGGCGGCGATCTCGAATTCGGAACCCATCGCGGTCGTGACGGCCCTTGCGTTGATGGGCGTTGCCGCGGTTGGGATCACGTGGTGGCTCGCGCGGTCGATCGGCGGGCGGGTCGCGGGGCTCGTGGCCGGGGTACTGCTCGCGTTGTCGCCCGCGGCGATCGACGAATCGACCTTCCTGTGGAATCCGAATCCGATCCCGCTGTTCGCGGCGATTGCGCTGGCGGCGGCGTGGCGGGCGCACGTGACGGGGCGGGTCGGGTGGTGGGTCGTCGCGCTGGCGAGCGCGGGGATCGTGTTCCAGCTCCACATTCTCGGGGTCGTGTTTCTGCCGCCGGTCGTGGCGTTGCTCGCGGTCGATGTGCGGCGGGCAGTTCGCGCCGGCGATGGGATGGCGGCGCGGCGGCTGGTTCGGGCGGGCCTTGCCGGCTTCGCGTTGATCGCGCTGCTCTTCGTGCCACTCGCGATCCACGAGCTCCAGACGGACTTCAGCGAGACGCGCCGCGCGATCGCGTACTTCACGGGCGGCTCGGACGGCGCGTCGGGGCTCGACCCGGTCGCCCGGGTCTTCTTCACGCTGTTCCGGATCGTGGGCTGGCCGTTCGTCGGGGTCGTCACGGACGCACCTGTCGCCAGCACGCTCGTGGTGGCGCTTGCAGTGGTACTCGGTGCGTGGGCGGTGGCGACGCTACGAGGTGAGCTCGGGCTCGCGGCGCGCTGGCTCGGCGGGACGGTCGCCTGGAGCGCGATCGCGCTGAGCGTCCTCGCGCCGTCGCTGCAGACGATCGTCGCGGGTCTGCCGAACGACCACTATCACGCGTTCCTCGATCCGGTCGTGGTCGTGCTCGTGAGCGTGGCGGCGGTCGCGATCGCGGCGCCCGGCACACTTCCCGCCGCGGTTGCCCGCGCCGCGACCGAGCCCGCCCTGGGCGGCCGCGCCACCCTTCGGCCAGGCGTCGACACGGCCGCGCGGGCCCTGCTCGGGGCAGTGTTCGTCCTCGTGATCGCCCTCGAGGTCTCTCGTTGGCCGCTCCCCGACCCGAACGGCGGCTGGCCGGCCGCGGCCGCATCGGGCACGCGCATCGTGGCGACGACCGGCAGAAACCCGGTCGCGCTGCTCGACCTGCCCGCATTCAAGACGCCGGCCGGCACCGGATTCCCGATCGTGATCGCTGGCGGCACGCTCACCGACGACGTGTGGTCGGCCGCGTTCATCGTCGTCCCCTGCGACCGGCTCTTCGAGAGCGTCGTCGGGCTGCCATGCGCCGGGCCTGCTGAGGATCGCCAGATGCGCTACCTCGTGGCCGACGGCGCGCACCCCGAGCCGACGCTCGTGAGCCGCTTTGATGCGTCTCCACGCATCTCGATCTCGATCTACCGGCCGTGACGGAGCGGTCGCTATGACCCAGTGGCCTCGCGTGACCGAGCGACAGCCGTGACTGAGTGGCTGGCCGCGCCGATCGGCGCACTCGACGCCGTGCGCACCCGAATCGGCCGGCGCCGCATGCGCACGCTCGACATCGGCCTCCGGGCCGGGTTCGTCGTCGCGCTCGTGATCTTCGCGATCTACCGGCCAATGGCCGCCGCCGACGCGCATGCCTACTGGGCGGTCAACATCGCCGACCCGTACACGCGGCCGATCGCAACGACCGATGCCTTCACCTACCCGCCACCCGCCGCGCTGGTGTTCTCGGTCCTCGGCCACCTGCCCTGGGAGGTCTTCCAGGCGCTCTGGACGATCCTGATTGGGCTCGCCCTGCTGTGGTTGGTCGGCCCGTGGTCGATCCTGTTCCTCGCGATCCCGATCGTGAGCTCCGACCTCTACCTCGGCAACATCCACATCCTCCTCGCGGCCGCGATCGTGGCC
>JAXDKX010000255.1:0-3307 GCA_034666905.1 Chloroflexota bacterium
CGCTCCAGGCCGCGGACCGGGATGATCGCCCAGGTTCCGCCCGAATCAGACCGCGTCGTTGTCAACGGGGGACGGTCTGAAGGGAGCCGCCGAAGTCGATCACCTCGGCCGCAACCCGGGCGCGAGACGCGTCGTCGGTCATGATCGTGTCGGTCGTGAGAGCCGCGAGGCCGAGACCCTCGATCGCCGGCCGAAGCCCGGCGTCCGCGTCGTCGAGCACGAAGCCGTCGGCCAGGTCGGCGTAGAGCCTTGCAACGCCGAGCGCGCTGGATTCGTGGCCCAATGACCTGAGCATCCGGTCGGCGGGCCCTTTCAGGGCGCGTCCGCCGACGATGCCGCTGACGGCGACGATCGGCACGCCACGCCGGCGTGCGCCGACGAGCGCCTCGCGGACGCCCCCCACGGCCAGGATCGGTCCGACCGACACGATCGGATTGGATGGCGCGACGACGATCAGCTCGGCCGCGTCGAATGCGGCAAGGACCTCGGGCGTCGCGCGAGCCTCGGCCGCGCCTCGAAAGCGGACTTCGCGAACCTCCGGCGCCTGGTGGCGGTGGACGAAGTACTCCTGGAAGTCGAGCCAGCCGTCATCGGTCCGCACCTCGGTCCGAACGACGTCGTCGGTCATCGGCAGGATCGACGCCTCGATCCCCAGTCGCTCCACGAACTCGCGGGCCACGACCGTCGGCCGGGCACCGGCCCGCAGTCGGTCGGACCGCCACAGGTGCGTCGCCAGGTCGCGATCGCCGAGCCTGAACCAGGGCTCGTCTCCGAGCTCGGCGAGGCGGTCCATCACGGTCCAGGTCTCGTTCGCCAACCCCCAGCCGCGTTCGCTGTCGTCGAGGCCGGCGAGCGTATAGGCGACCGTGTCGTGATCCGGCCAGATCGTCAGGCCGTGTCGGACCAGGTCGTCGCCGGTGTTGACGACAACGGTCAGTTCCGCACCCAGTTTCGCGAGCAGCCCGTCGGCAAGCTTGGCGCCTCCGACCCCGCCCGCGAGCTCGACGACTCGCGGCACCGCCTACTCCTGGTGGTCGTGAACGGTGATCGGGGTCACGCGGAAGCTGATTCGTTCCTGGCGCTCGAACTCGTCGCGGATCATTCGTTCCGCTTCGTCGGGCTCGTCCGCGTGGTAGCGGCGCGCCATCTCGGCGATGTCGGCCTGGGCCGTCGACTGGTCGGTGATCGCCCTGACCGTGCCGGTGATCCCGATCCACCGGTATCCGTCGACGGCGTCGACGACGGAGAAGGAGATCCGGGGGTCACGCAGGAGGTTCGATGGCCAGCGGCGGCCGACGCGGCTGTTGATCACGATCTCGGCGCCGTCGAGGCGATACCACAGCACTGCCTGGCGAGGCGACCCGTCCGGATCGATCGTGGCGATCGTGGCGAATCGGGTCGCCGCGAGGAAGTCACGGATGGAGGCGGGCAGGATGGTTGGGCTTGTCGCGAGCTCCGTCATGATCCCGATGGTACGCGAGGCGGCGCAACATGAGCGTCAGGCCAGCCGCTCGCCGGCACGGATCGGTCGGTCGAGCCGGTTCTCCGGGGGCGCGAGGGGACAGGCCCAACGCGGATCGAATGCGCACGACGGCTGGAACGCGAAGTTGAAGTCGATGATCAGCGAGTTGCGATCCGGGTCCCCGCCGAGATCGGCGCTCTTGGCCCCATCCACGAGGTACCGACCCGCGCCGTAGGTCTCCATCCCGTTCGTGGCGTCGCGGAACGGGATGAACAGCCCGCCCGCATAGCCGGCCATCCAGAAGACCGACAGGCTCAGGGGACCGTCCGCAAACGGGATGACGATCCGCCCGACCCGCGCGAACGAGAGCGCGTCCTCGCCGGAATTGGGGAGCTGCAACGCGAAGGCACCTGGCGCCGGTGGCGGGGCCGGCTCGACGACGACCTCGAATCGGAACTGCGGGTCGTGCTCGAAATGCGTCGCCTGGAATCCGTCGCGGGCGCCGGCCGGCACGGGAGATTGCGGATGCTCCCGAAAGAGCCGCTCGCGAACGGCGCGCCAGTGCATGAGGGCAGCGGCCGGGTCCGCGGCGGACATGCCCCGGACCTCGGCATACAGGGTGGCAACGCGCCGCCGCCAGTCCGCCAGCCATGCCCGGTCCGTCGCCGAGCCATCGCCCTGGCTCCACTGCCCGGACATCAGGGCTCAGCGCCGCCGGACGTAGGGCCCGGCGATGATCCAGGCCCCGAGTGCGATGAGCGCCAGCGGCCAGAGCTGGTTCCAGTCCAGCCTCGGCATGTTCAGCTGCAACGTCCGATCCGCGAAATACCAGAGGCCGATCGCCAGGATGACGATTCCGAAGAGGAGGGTGTTGGTCCGGCCGCTGTTCATCCGGCCAATCGTAGCCGCGTCCTGCGGCGCCGCCTAGAATCGGCCTTGATTGCCGGCCGACCACCCGGCCACAACAGAACGGAGGACCGCGTGGCCAGGAGCTCGGATGCAGCGGAGATCGGCGTGTTCGGCGGCTCGGGGTTCTACTCGCTGCTCGACGACGTCCGCGAGATCAAGGTGGATACGCCGTACGGACCTCCGTCCGACGCCTTCTTCCTCGCCGAGGTCGCCGGGCGGGGCGTCGCGTTCCTGCCCCGCCACGGGCGCCGGCATACGATTCCGCCTCACCGGATCAACTACCGGGCGAACGTCTGGGCGATGCGCTCGCTCGGGGTCAAGGCCGTGATCTCGCCGTGTGCCGCAGGCTCGCTCCAGCTCGCGGTGAAACCGGGTGACTTCGTCGTCTGCGACCAGTTCGTCGATCGCACGGGCGGCCGTATCGACACCTTCTACGACGGTCCGATCGTGACCCACGTCTCATCGGCCGAAACGTACGATCCGGTCCTCCGCCAGCTGGCGATCGACACGATCCGCGACCATGGCATCGAGGTCCACCCTCGTGGCACGGTCGTGGTCATTGGTGGCCCGCGCTTCTCGACCAAGGCGGAGTCGAAGTGGTTCAGCGACGCCGGCTGGGAGGTCATCAACATGACCCAGTACCCGGAGGCGTGGCTCTGCCGCGAGCTCGGGATGGCGGTCGTCAACATCAGCCTGATCACCGATTACGACGCGGGGGTCCACGAGGGGACCGAGGCCGTGGATGCGATCAGCGTCATCGAGGTCTTCCAGCAGAACGCCGAACGAGTCCAGCAGGTGGTGCTGGACCTGATCGGTCGCTTCCCCGCCGACCTCGGCGGGCTGGGGGCCCTGGCCGCCCTCGAGCCAACGCGTGGCGACGGCCACGCGATGGCGCCGGAGGACGTCCGGCTGTTCGAGACGGGGCTCTAGGTGGCG
>JAXDKX010000256.1:0-4927 GCA_034666905.1 Chloroflexota bacterium
CTTGATCAGCGTCGACTTGCCGGCCCCGTTCTCTCCGAGCAGCGCATGGATCTCGCCCGGGAGCAAGGTCAGCGAGACGTCCTCGAGAGCCTGAGTCGAGCCGAACCGCTTGCTCACCCCGCGGATCTCGAGGATCGGGCGGGGATGGGAGGTGGCCATCGATCGCATGGTAACGGCGGCCGTCAGGCTCCAACGATCAGGATTGGATGGTCACGCGACCAGGATGAGCACGACGCCGACGAGCACGATCCCGGCCGCCACGACGGCCCGGAGCGGCGGCGCGGCCCGGCGCCGTACAGACTCCACCGCCAGTACGAACAGCGGCGTCGTCGCGACGAGGGTCTGGACGACGACCGGGCTGCCCGACTGCGCGCCGAGGATCACGAACACGAAATACGTCGTCACCACGACGGATCGCCCGAGCAGCCGCGGAATGTCGCCGTGCGGCACGTCGCGCGGCGGGAACAGCGCGAGGCAGACGACCGCCGCGAGCGCCGTTCGCACGACGTACGTCTCGACGAGGCCGACCTCCAGATCGCCGAGCAGGCGAGTCACGACCGTCAGCAAGCCGGTCCCGATCGCCGCCCCGGCGATCCGCCAGGCGCTGCCCCATCGGCCCAGGCCGCCGAACGCGTCGGCCAGGGCGAAGAGCACGCCCGCGACCACGATCGCGGCCGCGACGATATGAAGGGGCTGCAGCACCGCGGGCAGCACCAGGGCCGCGGCGATGGCGGCCGGGATCGGGCTCATCGCGGTGGCGGTCGTCATCGCGGATGCCGTCCCGTGATCGAGCAGATCCCAGACGCAGATCGCCGTCACGACCATGAGCGCCACCGACAGGAGGTGCAGCCCGACGATCGTTGCGGACCATGTCCAGGTCACGAACGGCGCGAACGGCACGAGCACGAGTGCATTCCCGGCGTACAGCACGCCGATCAGCTGGCGCGCGGGCGCTCGCGAGGTCAGCTCCTTGCTGATCAGGGCCGTTCCGGCGTTGGCAAGGGCCGCGAGGAGTCCGAACAGGATGGCGCTCAACGGGCCTCCGGCTGGCCGCTGGGGTTGCAGCGTGGTATCGTTCGGGCACCGGGCTGCAAACGGTACCGGTATCGTCCTCCATCGTAGTCGAAGCGCGGGAGACCACGAGTGACCGGGACCACGATCGCCTTCACGGAGCTGCTCGGTCGACGCGTGCGGATAGGCCCGTGGGAGGACCAGAAGGTCTCTACGTTCCGCAAGATTCTCGACGCGCTCGAGGGCGCGCGCTGGGACGAGGCGGCACAGCTGGGCAGCTATTTCGTCGACGAGGCGAATGTCTGCTTCACGCTCTATCGCCAGTGGATCGGCGACCTCAACGGCTACCTCCGCGACAAGGGCGTGGCCGGCGATGTCATCAAGGCCCGCAATGACCAGGCGGTCGCGGTCGCCACCCTCCCCGACGGCAGCCCATGGCACCCCAGGAAGCACTGGGACCGCTTCCTCTCCGAAGTCCAGGACTTCACGGCGGCGACCTACCGCGAGCAGCCCGACGAGGCAACGCGCCGCCTCGAGGTCATGAAGGAGACGTGGCGGCAATGCCACGACCGCGATGTCGACCACACCTACGCGTTGATGTCGCTCGTCAAGGAGCAGCTCGGGGAAGCGGCGATCCGCGACATGTACGACCGCGTCCTGCTGCCGCTGTTCGTCTGGCGGTACGAGAAGTTCGACGTGGACAAGTACCCGTGGGACGAGTCGCTCGAGATCCTGATGCTCGTTGCCTGCGAGGCGATGCGCGGCCACCTCGTCGGGCCGGAGCGGACCGGCGACATGGAGCTCATCGAGCTGGAGGACCGATTCGTCCTCCGCTTCGACCCATGCGGCTCCGGCGGCCGGACCCTCCGCGGCGATGCCATCGAGGGCACGCCGCCGCGGATGCAGGCACCGTACGACTGGACCGTCACCGAGGAGAAGCACTCCTGGAACCACTACACGCCTGGCGTCTGCCTCTACTGCGCCCACTGCATCATCCTGATGGAGGAGATGCCGATGGACAGGTTCGGCTACCCGGTACGGGTCATCGATCCGCCCGTCTACGACGCCAACCTGACAGCCGTGGGCGAAGCGCCGAAGTGCCAGTGGCAGATGTTCAAGGACCCGACCCAGGTGCCAGCCGAGTACTACGAACGCGTCGGCCGGACGAAGCCGGCCGCATTCGGCTCGAAGGCGCACGGCGCTCGCGAACTGCCGATGGTCAACGCGGGCCTGCCTGGCGCGGGCTGACGACCAGCGGCATACCCATCACCTACCCCGGGCGCCGCTCTGCTCCTCCGAGCGGCGCCTGGGACCTTCTCAAAGGACCGTCGACCTGGCCCGCCCCGACCTTCGCCTGGGCAAGGAGAGCCGGGCCTTTTGCGGCTCGCTAGCGGCGCGAGGGCGTCAGCGGCTGTCGGCCGGCAGGTGGTCCCGGAGCCAGTCGACGCTGCGCTCGATCATGGCGAGCTCGTCCAAGTCCGAACCGCCGAGCGAGGCAAGCTCGACGCAGACGGGGCCGTCGAACCCGGACCCGGCCAGGATGGCGATCAGGCCGTCGAGGTCCGCCACCCCCTCGCCCAGCGCGGTGGAGACCGGTCCGCCCCAGACCGTCGGATCGCCGCCCTCGTGGTCCTTGAGCTGGACGAGCAGCGTGTGTGGCGCCAGGGCTCGCGTTCCGCCGGCCATGTCGTCGCCGACCCGGATGAGGTTGACGTTGTCGAGGCAGACACCGAGGTTGGGCCGGTCCACCCGCTCCAGCAGGTCGAGGATGTCGGCGACGCGAAGATCGCCATGGTTCTCGAGGGCGAGGCGAATCCCGCGGTCGGCTGCACGTTCCGCGGCCCGCCGGACCGGTCCGGTCAGCCGCTCGACGAGCACCTCGGCCGGTTCGTCGCCGCGCGAGGCCGGGCTGCCGGCCGTGATCCGCAGCACGTCGTGGTGAAGCCGGCCGGCCACCTCGATCCAGCGGCCAAGCTCCAGCTCCGCGCCGTGGGAGCGGCCACCGTCGAGGCCGTGGAACCGCCCGCTCGGCCATGGATGACCCCACGACAAGCCAACGACAACCGGGCCGGCCTGGGCCAGCAGCTCGGGCGTGTCGATCGCGTCGGGCTCCGGCAGGTAGCAGGTCTCGAGGAAGACGATCTCGGCGCCGGTCGCCCGGGCATGGCGCAGCACCGGGCTCGCTTCCCGGGGCCAGGCACGATCGGCCGGCGCGGCCTCACCCGCCCGCTGCTCGCCGTATCGCCGGTGGTAGGAATAGCTGTCGATCCCGACCTGCATGCCGCCTCCTCGTGCACCCGCCATGCCGTATGCTAACGGCGCACTGGAAACGTCACCAGCCGTTTGCGCGCGGGCGGCCACGAGCGAGGAGACCGACATGATCCAGGTGGAGGGTTTGACCGATCGTGTCGCCATCGTCACGGGGGCCGGGCGCGGCATCGGCCAGCGGATCGCGGAGGTCCTGGCAGGCAACGGCGCCAGGGTCGCTGCCCTCGACCTGGCCGCGCCGGCCCACGAAGGGATCCTGGGGATCGCCTGCGACGTCAGCGACGAAGCCGCCGTGGAGGCGGCCTTCGTCCAGGTCGAGACAGAGCTGGGCGCACCAAGTGTCCTCGTCCTCAATGCGGGCATCTTCCCCATCGTCCCGTTCGAGGAGACGACCCGGGAGCTCTGGGACAGGACGTTGGCGATCAACCTGACGGGCGCATTCCTGTGCGCGCGACGGGCGCTCCCCGCCATGCGGGAGGCCGGTTACGGTCGGATCGTGGGGATCGGCTCGAGCGCCGGCAAGGCCGGCGGTGCGCGCAGCGTCGCCGCCTATGCCGCCAGCAAGGCCGGGGTCATGACGCTGATGAAGTCGATCGCCAACGAGTACGCCACCTATGGCATCACGGCCAACGCCCTGGCGCCGGCGCTCATCGACACGCCGATGATCGCCAACACGCGCGACCTGGTCAGCCGGATCCCGGTGGGGCGGTTCGGGACCGTGGACGAGGTTGCGTCGCTCGTTGCATTCCTCGCGTCCGCGCATGCGGGCTACATCACGGGCGAGGTGACGGACATCAACGGCGGCTTCCTGATCGATTGATGTGAGCCGGCAGTGACGACCGAGGTCCGGCTCGACCGGCTCCGACCGGCGAGGAAAACGACTCGGCCCCGCCCTGGGGGAAGGCGGGGCCGAGCGTCGGCTGGGGTTTGCCGGGTCAGATGCGGTAGAGACGTTCGGCGTTCCGATACAGCATCCCTTCCTGCTCGTCGCGGCTGAAGCCGGCGTCGGCGATGATCCGCCGGTAGGCGTCGGACTGTTCCAGGTACGTCGCATAGAGGATGTCGACCGGCCAGTTCGTGCCGAACATGATCCGGCCAGGCCCGAACGCCTCGATGCAATGGAGGACGTAGGGCCGGATCGAGTCGATGGTCCAGCGGTTGTCGGCCATGCCGAAGCCCGAGACCTTGCATGAAACGTGTTCGACTTCGCCGAGCGCCGACATCTCCGACTTCCACTGTGCGAAGTACGCGTGGTCGCGCTGCACCGGGAAGCCCGCGTGGCCGAGGATCACCTGCACATTGGGGTACGCCTTCGCGACGTCGCGGCCCGACAGCAGCTTGCCGGGCGAGGCGTTCAGCTCGTAGGAGAGGCCGCGCTTCCCGAGGGCCGCATAGCCCTTCTTGAAGGCCGCCGTGTCGGGATCGCTCGGGTGCTCCCGGATCCGAACGCCCCGCACGCGGGACGAGGCTTCGAGGTGCCGGTCGAGCTGCGCCTCGGCGCCGTCGGCCTCGATGTCGCAGAACACGACGAGCGCGTTCGGCATGCCGAACTCCGCGGCGACCTGCTCCAGCCAGACGGTCTCCTCGAGCGGATCGGGGCCCGCGTAGGCCGCCTCGACATGGACGCTCTTGATGACGTTCGCCCCGT
>JAXDKX010000257.1:0-2506 GCA_034666905.1 Chloroflexota bacterium
GCACCTGCGAGAAGCCGCTGATGGCGTTCAACGGAGTCCGCAGCTCGTGCGACATGTCGGCCAGGAACTCCGACTTGTGATCACTGGCCGCCTCCAGCTCACGGGTCTTTTCGTCCAGCTTGCCGAGTGCCGTGGCAAGCTCCAGCGTCCGATCCTGAACCTGCTGCTCCAGCCCGACGTAGGAAGCCTCGAGCCGAGCCGCCATCTGGTTGAATTCCGCGGCGAGGGCGCCGAGCTCATCGCGGCTCGAGATGTCGATCCGCTGATCGAGCGCACCCGAGCCGATCTTCGCCGCAGCGACCTGGATCGACTCGATAGGCCTGACGAGATTGCGCGCCAGCAGCACGCTCGTCACGACAGCCACGAGGAGAAACACCACCAGCAGCAACGCAGTCCGCCAGATCGCCGACTCGATCGGCGCGAACGCCACGCCGATGGGTTCCTCGACGAACACCCACCAACCAGGTGGGTCGACGCGCTGGAAGGCGCTGAGCACCTCATTCCCGTCCGGGTCGCGTCCGGTGGTCACCACGTCCGCGCGAGCGGTCGCGGCCCCGGTCAAGGCGGCTCGCACTTGCGGAAGCCCGGCGAAGCTCGTGTGCGAGAGGACGAGATTCTTGTCGGGATGGGCGATCAGCTCGCCACGCGAGTTGACCGCGTAGGCGTAGCCCGCCTTTCCGATCCGCGCCCGGTCGATCGCATCCACGACCGTCCTCAGGTCGACGTCGGCCACGATGACGCCCGCTCCGGGAGCATGCTCGGCCACCGCCAACGTCATGTGGGGCCTGGCATCGCGATCGTCGAACGCGATGTCGCCGAAGTACCGCCCCTCGGCCTTCGTGCGAAGGAACGC
The DNA here is from genome assembly GCA_034666905.1 of Chloroflexota bacterium. Classification (GTDB taxonomy): domain Bacteria; phylum Chloroflexota; class Limnocylindria; order Limnocylindrales; family CSP1-4; genus SPCO01. The sequence goes on from JAXDKX010000257.1 coordinate 854, forward strand.
CGGGCTGCTGGAGCGGTCGCCCGTACAGGTCCTGGTCTCGAGCTTGTTGATCTCGAAGGAATAGGCGTGAACGCAGTCCCGCCCTTGTGTGTCCAGGTAGATCAGCTCACTGAAGACCTGCTGGCGCTGGAGGAGTCCCCCAAACTCCTGGAGACGCACGCTGCCGTCCGGGTCGACCGGCGACCCTGCCACGCCGTCGAGGTCGTCGACGATCTCCTGAATGAACTGATCGATTGACACGGCGGCGGACGATGCTTTGTCCGCCTCCACGCCGGTCACGGCCAGCTTGCTGTCTTCGTACGAGAAGTAGAGCTCGGTGACTCCGACCGAGATGATGGCTGCAGCGACAAGCAGCACGACGACCGCGGTGTATTTCCAGATCAGGCGGCGATGCAATCGAGGGGGCGCAGTCACGTTGCGTGACTCCAGCTTGGGTTTCTCCTAGCGATAGACGACGTCGGCGCGTGTAATCACGTCCTCTGGCACCGCGATGCCGAGCTCCCGGGCCCTGGCGAGATTGATCGCGAACTGGATCTTGGGTACCTCCTCAACGGGAAGGTCCGCTGGCGGCGTGCCGCGAAGGATGCTATCGACGAAGCGCGCTCCGGCATCCCCGACCGGTCCCACATCCACGCCCAACGAGAAGAGCGCGCCCTGCTCCACCCATTCCTTCCGGTGGGCCTGGACCGGCAGGTTGGCTTCGGTCGCGAGCTCGATCGTCCGCTTCGAGAAGTTCAGTCGCAGGCTCGGCGACAGGAGGAATGCCCCATCGACCCGTCCCGGGGTCAGCGAGTGGAAGGCGCGCTCGAGGTCCGCCGCCGTGGAAGCTTCCGCAATGTCCAACTCGAGCCCGAGGCGTTGTGCCGCATCCTTTGCTTCCGTCAGCAGGACCGGCGTGGCCTTGTCCATCGGGTCGACGAGCGTGACTAACCGCCGCAGCCCCGGCATGATCTGCTGGTAGAGCTCGAGCTGCCTGACAACAGGGTCTCGCGCCCCGAACACCCCGGTCAGGTTCCCGCCCGGATGAGACAGGCTCTCGACGAGGCCGTCCCGAACCGGGTCGGACGGGTGCAGGAAGACGACTGGAATCGGATGTTCCATCTTCGCTGTCGCAGCCTGCGCAGCGGCGATGGACTTGTCCTCGAAGGCGACGATGACGTCGACGTGCTCGGCGACGAATGCCGCAGCCTGGTCGTCGGCCTGTCCCGGTTCGAGGTTGCGCCAGATGAGCTCGATCCTCGGACCCCCGACATGCCCGTCCTTGACCAGGCGCGCCACGAGCTCGTCATGCGAGCCGTCGATCCATCCAAGGTCGGCGAGTCGGCCGACGAGCGTGCCCAGCGAGGGTGGCAGGTGGTCCGTTCCCACATGCATCAGGCCGACACGCGGAATCGCCTTCGGGGTCGGGTTGGCGCCGATCCCGGCCGAGCAGGCGCCAAGCAGACTCGCAAACGTGACGCTGACGAGCAGGAGCCGGGGTAGCCCAGCCTTCATGGGTATCTACCTTCCTGGCCGGTCGCGCGGCCAGAGCACTCGAACGGCCGATAGCTGATCTGGCACTCGCGAGTCGAGGTGGATCTTCTCACTCATGACCAGCGGCAAGCGCGCGGACATCTGCCTGTTGCCGGATGTTGTCGACCGCCGGCTGGAGGC
>JAXDKX010000258.1:0-10188 GCA_034666905.1 Chloroflexota bacterium
CTGGCGATCCGGGACGGCTGGGCGCCGGCGTCGGTGAACCTGGTCGAGCCCGATCCGGAGATCGGGACGCTGCTGCCCGGGCTGCTGCGGTCAGGCCGTGAAGGCGTCTACCGGCGGGTGCTCTCGACCTCGTTCGGCTTTGGTGGGCTGAACGCGGCGTTGGTGTTCGGGGCGGCCCAAGGCTGAGTCGACGTCCAGGCGGCCGCGGGGATCGCTTGCTCCCTTGCCGGGCGGCGGGATCAAGTCAGCGCGGTGGCGCGCTGTCCGCGAACGCGGCAGCCGTCGCCGGGCCCCGCACCGTCGGGGAGGTTCCCACCCCCGCCTCGCGGACCATGGGCGCATCCAGCCCGCGGCGACGGATCCAGGCGAACGCGGCGACGCCCACGATGCCCGACAGGATGCCGCCGATGGCCAGCGAGATCGCGACGCCGAATGCGGATGCCAGGCCGCCCATCAACGGGCCGCCGATCGGGGTCGAACCGGCGAAGATCGTCGTGTAGACGCTCATGACGCGACCGCGCAGGCCGTCCGGGACCGCGAGCTGGATCGCCGTATTGGCCGTCGCGGCCATCATGATGCCGCCGAACCCGACGGTGACCATCAGCACCAGCGAGATCGGGAACCAGCGGGAAGCGCCCAGGGCGATCTCGCCGATCCCGAGGATGATCGCGCCGTAGGCAATCCGACGAGGCTGTGCTGTGCCTCCGAACGCAAGCCACAACGCTGCGACCAGCGATCCGAGCCCCGACGCCGCCATCAGGAAGCCGTAGCCCGAGGCGTCGCTGCCCAGGATGTCCTGGGCGTACGGCGGGATGATGACGCTGAAGTTCATGCCAAGCGTCGCCACCAGCCCGACGACCAGCACGGCGATCAGCACCAGCGGGGTCGCTCGGACGTAGTGCAGCCCTTCCCGGAGCTGGGTCATCACGCCATTGAACGAGTCTGGCCGCTCGATCCGGGCCGGTGACCGGAGCTCGCCTTCGCGCATCGCGATGAGGCCGACGATGACCGCCAGGAAGCTGATCGCGTCGATCACGAAGGCGAGTGGCACCCCGAAGGCACCGATGGTCAGACCGGCGACCGCCGGCCCGATGACTCGCGCGCCGTTGAACATCGCCGAGTTGAGCGCGACCGCGTTGCCGATGTCCTCGCGACCAACCATCTCGACCGCGAAGGCCTGGCGGACGGGCATGTCCACGGCGTTGACGGTCCCGATAAGCAGCGCGAGGAGCACGAGGAACGGGATGGATGCCTGCCCGCTCAGCGCGAAGATGGCGAGGATCACCGACAGCGTCATTCGGGCTGCCTGGGTAGCAATGAGCGTCTGTCGCTTCGGGAGGCTGTCTGCCAGGACCCCGGCGAACAGGCCGAAGATCATGACCGGGACGAACTGCGCGGCCGCCACGACCCCGAGCCACAGCGGATCGTGGGTCAGCTGGAGGACGAGCCATGCCTGGGCGACCTGCTGCATCCAGGTCCCGACAAGGGAGATCGCCTGGCCGCCGAAGAACAGCCGGTAGTTGCGGTGTCGAAAGGCATTGATGCCGGCCGAACCCGTCAGGCGGCCGCCGACGGTCACGCGGCCACCTGCCGGCTGACGATGGAATCGTCCTCGAACTCGCGATGACGGCCGCGGGACGCCGAGACGATCGCGCCCAGCACGCTGGCGACAACCCCGACCGCAAACGCCACGTGGAGCGCGGTGATGAACGGCGCCATGTCCAGGCTTCCCGGCCCGGCCTGCGTCCCGGAGAAGATCGCGAGCAGGACGGACGGATCGACAGCGCTGGCGACCAGCCCGATCGACAGGGCTATGCTGATGATGAACCCGGTCTGGGTCAGCATCATCCGGGCACCGGCTCCCATGCCGCGCTTTTCGGCGGGGACGACACCCATCACGGCGCTCGTGTTCGGGGAGATGAACAGGCCCGACCCGGCGCCGATGATCAACTGCCAGATCGCGAGCTGCCAGTACGGCGTGTCGACCTGGATGGTGACCAGGCCGAGCAGGCCGATCGCCGTGACGACCATCCCCAGCGTGGCGAGCAGGCGGGACCCAATGCGATCGGCCAGCGCGCCGCTGATGGGCGAGAGGACGAGCAGGCCGATCGCCAGCGGCGCGAGCATCAAGCCGGCCGTGACCGGATCGTACCCGCGTGCCCCCTGGAGGTAGAACACGAGCAGGAAGAGGACGCCGTTCCTCGCGATCCCGTTGAGCAGCCCGGTCAGGTTGCCGAGTGCGAACAGGCGATTGCGGAAGAGGCCCAGGTCGAGGAGCGGGGCCTGGTGGTGCGCTTCGACCCACAGGAATGCCGGCAGCGCCAGGATGAACGCGGCGAACCCGGCGAGGACCCACGGCGTCGTCCAGCCGTAGATTCCGCCGAACGCGAGGGCGGAGACGAGCCCGGTCAGCCCGACGAGGTACAGCACGCTGCCGGCGACGTCGAGGCCGGTTCGAGCGGACCGACGGCCCTGTTCGACCAGGAGCGCCCCGGCGGCGATCGTGCCGATCAATCCGAGTGGCAGGTTGAACCAGAAGACGGTCCGCCAGCCGAAGCTGGTCAGCCACCCGCCCAGGATCGGGCCGAGGATCAGGCCGGCGCCGACGACCATGGCATTGATCCCGAGCGCCCGGCCGAGCTCGCGACGCGGAAACGCGTCGGTCACCAGGGCGGCGGAATTCGCCATCAGGAAGGCGCCGCCGATCCCCTGGAGGAGTCGCGCGACGATCAGCAGGAACGCCGATGGTGCAATCGCGCAGGCGACGGAAGCCGCCGTGAACAACGCAAAGCCCGCCGTGTACGAGCGGGCCCGCCCGACCTGGTCGGCAATCCGGCCGGCGTTGAGGACAAGCACGGTCGCAGCGAGCGTGTAGCCGACCACGATCCACATGAGGGTGAAGAGGTCCGTATGGAGGTCGCGCAGGATCTCGGGCAGTGCGATGACGAGCGTCCCCGAGGTCAACGCCGCCAACAGGGCACCGACGCTGGTGACAGCCAGGACCACCCAGCGGTACCCATCCCGCGTCTCGCCGGCGATGGCATGACCGCCGCGTCGATTGGCACTCATGCGCTGCTCCCGGGGGTGGCCGGATCCGGAACCGGAGGTTTGCGCTCCGCCAGATCCAGCTCCGCGATGTGGCCGCGGATCCGCCCAAGGCGGGCCTGGACGTCATCGATCATCGAAGCCAGGCGAGCGGCCTTCTCTTCGAGGAGTGCAATCTGGCGCTGGACGCGTACTTCCGCGTCGGTGAGGTAGAGCCGGCGCTCGGCTGGATCGGTGGTCTGGCGGAGGCGTTCGCGGTTGCGCTGCCGGGCCGCCTCGTCCTCGAGCAGCTGGCCGATCTGGGCAAGCGAGAACCCGGCGTCGTCGCGCAGGCTCCGAATGAACTGGAGGCGCTCCAGGTCTGACTCGTCGTAGAGCCGGTAGTCGCCTTCCGATCGAGCGGCTGGCTCGAGCAGGCCGACTTCTTCGTAGTAGCGGATCGTCCGAGTCGTCAGGCCGGTTTCGGCAGCGACCTCATTGATCCGGAGCAGGCGGGGGCCAGGGTTGTGGGTGTCGGGCATCCCCCGGATCGTAGCACAACCTTCACGTTCACGTAAAGGTGAGCGTCACGCTCGCTCGCAGAGCCGGCTCCAGTCAGTCGAGCGTGAAGTCGTCCGGATCCTGGTATCGGCCGGTCCGCTGGAATTCGATCTGCATGAGCACGTCGTTGAGCAGGGACGAGGCCCCGAACCGGAACCAGTCGGGCGACATCCAGCGCGGTCCAAGCGTTTCGTAGAGCACCACGAGGTACTGGATCGCCTCCTTGGCGACGCGGATCCCGCCGGCCGGCTTCATCCCGACCTGGCGCCCCGTCGAGCGTTCGAAATCGCGGATCGCCTCGAGCATCACGAGCGTCACGGGCAGGGTGGCCGCCGGTGCGACCTTGCCGGTCGAGGTCTTGATGAAATCCGCACCCGCGGCCATCGCAAGGACGCTGGCCCTCCGGACGTTGTCGTAGGTCTCGAGCTCGCCGGTCTCCAGGATGACCTTGAGGTGCGCCTCGCCACAGGCCTCCTTGACCTCGACGATCTCCTCGAACACCGTCAGGTAGTCGCCCGACAGGAACGCCCCGCGATCGATCACCATGTCGACCTCGTCGGCCCCGGCATCGACGGCCGCGCGGACCTCGGCGATCTTGATGTCACGGAAGGTCTGCCCGGAGGGAAAGCCGGTTGCCACGCTCGCGACCTTGACCGTCGAGCCGCGCAGAGCCGCCTTCGCCTCGGCGACGAGCGCCGGGTAGACGCAGATCGCGGCGACCGAGGGGATCGTCGCGTCGCCGGGCTTCGGCCGCATTGCCTTGACGCACAGGGCTCGAACCTTGCCCGGCGTGTCCTTTCCCTCGAGCGTGGTGAGATCCATCATCGAGATCGCCAGGTGGAGTGCCCACAGCTTCGATGCCTTCTTGATCGATCGCTTCTTCAGCGAATCGACCCGCTCCTCGACGCCGACCTGGTCGACCGCGGTGACCCGGCCGAGCAGGTTCCCGAGCGGTCCCGGACGGCCATCCCAGGCACGGATCAGGTCGTTCGCGCGCTCTCGTGCCGGAGAGTCGGGGCGTCGCGTGGCGGTCATGGGACGGAGAGGATACACCTCGATTCGCGCGACGCCCGTGCTCGAGCGGGCTACCATCGAGCGACGATGGCCGACCAGCTCTCGCTGCGCCTCGAGGCCGACCAGCTGCCCGATCTTCCCGACCTGCGGCCGATGCTCCCGCGCCCGCTGCCCGAGCCCTTCGATTCGGACCAGCATCTCTTCGAGCCATGGTGGGGCGGCGAGCGAGCCCTGATCATGGTCGGACCTGCCGAGATGGCCGGGATGGGTGGGGTCAGGGTCATCGACGCGAATGGACGGGACCTGACGAGCCTTCTCCCCGAGCTGGCCGGCCTCGCTGTGCGACTGGCGGCGCGCTCAGCAATCCTCGATGGCGAGCTCGTCGTCGTGGACGCCTCGGGCCGTGCAGACGCCCGGGAGCTGGCACGTCGACTGTCCGGCGATCCCGGCGCCCCGTCCGCGTTCCTCGCGTTCGACCTGCTCCATCTCGATGGGATCTCGCTGCTGTCGCAACCGCTCAGCCGGCGACGCGAGGCGCTGCGGCGAGTGCTGCGGCCGGGCGATGAGGTCGTGGCGGTGCCCGCCATCGCCACCGAGGGGATCGCGCTCTACGAAGCGGCGGTCGCCCAGGGAATCGCGGGGGTCCTTGCCCGCCAGCGATCGAGTCCGTACCTACCGGGGGTTCGCAGCCGGCTGTGGCGCTTCGTGGCGGCCGTGACACCGGCAGCAAGCGAGGCCGGAGCCGTGACGACCAGCCCGCCCGAAGTTCCCGCGGCGGCGGCAGCACCGGTCCTGGCCCTGATCAGCCGATTGCCGCTCGAGGACGCGTAGCCACCGGCGCAGAGGCGCGGGCACCTGGGAACGCGCGGACGCCGAAACGTCGCGCGCTGGCGCCTAGCCGGCCCGTCGGGCCGCGGCGACGAAGGCGCGAACGCCCGGTCGTTGCCCGTAGAGAAGCACACCTGCCGCGTACATCCGGGTCGCCACGATCATCACGACGGCGATCGCCGCCACCAGCAGGACGATCGAGAGCACGAGCTCCCACGGCTGCACCGCGGCGACCATCAGCCGGGCGAGCATCACGAACGGACTGAAGGGCGGCAGGAACGAGGCGATCCTGACCCAGCCACCGCCTCCACCGCTGAGCGCGACGATCGCGGTCAGGTACCCCGAGACGGCCAGGAGGCTGAGCGGCAACGACAGCGTCTGGAGGTCGTCGGGCCGGCTGACGAACGAGCCCATGGCGGCATAGATCAGGGCGAAGAGCGCGAATCCCAGCAGGAAAAAGACGCCATATCCGGCCAGCAACATCGGCGTCAGGCCAATCAGGGGTGCGCCCTCGCCCCAGCCCGGCCCGAGGATGGCGGCCGCGATCCGGTCCTGGAACGCGAGCACGAGGAGGGCCGGAATCGCGATCGCCAGGTATTGGGTGAGGCCAGCGGCACCGATCCCGACAACCTTGCCGGTCAGCATCTGGCGTGGCGAGGCGGCGCTGATCATCAGCTCCATCACCCGGCTGCTCTTCTCGGCGGCCACCCCGGACGCGACCCACATTCCATAGATAACGATGGTCATGAACAGCAGGACCACGAACACGACTCCGAGGAACGCCCGGCTGGCAGTCTGCTGGGCGTCCAGCGGCTGGCCTCCGGCATCGGTCGGCGTGTTGATCGGCTCGATCCGGAAGGCCGGCGTCTGGAATGGATCGAGCTGGGCGTTGGAGGGCAGGGTGGCCGTCCAATCGAGGATCCCGACGGCGACCGCGGCAAATCCGACGAGCTGGCTCCGGACGCCGTCAGCCGGGCCGCTCGTCCGGAAGACCACGTCGAGCTGTCTCGTCGGCAGGCGCTCCACGAGCATCACGCCACCGAGCTGGCCCCTCGCCAGCGCTGCCTCCGCGCCAGCCGAGGTGGCCGCCTGCTCCACGCGAAACGGCTTCTGCCAGATCGCGGGATTGACCCCTGACGGCGGGACGTTGAGGAGCTGGTCGGCGACGGCCACCGCGCGAAGGGCGAGATCGGCATCGCTCGAAACCACCGCGATCCGCGTCACGGTCCCTCGATCCACGTAGCGAATGCCGATCGGCGCCAGCGCGACGAGCAGGGCAAGGCCCATCAACACGATGGTGGAGGCCAGGTAGAGCGGACCGCGGACGCGATCCCGGTATTCGCGCCTGGCGATGATCGCAGCGTTGGGCAAGAGCCCGTCTCGCGTGCCCATCAGGCCGCGTCCCGTGCCGGCGCCGCGTCTACCCGCCCGTCCTGGATGAGCGCCGACGCGCCCTCTGGCGCTCGCCCGACCAGCTCGATGAACAGGGCCTCGAGGCTGGGCTCCCCGACTTCGAAATGGCTGATGGCGGCGCCTCGCGCCAGGACGATATTGAGGATCCAGGACGGATCGGCTCCCGGGAGGAGCTCCAGCTCCGCGCCGGCGGCGTCGCGCCGGACGCGCTCCACGCCGGCGATGTCGGCAAGCCATTCCGGGGCGGCTTCGACCCCCTCCAGGGCGACGCGGATCCAGCGCCGGCCGGTGGCCCGCTTCAGGTCGCGAAGCCGCCCGCCGGCTACCAGTCGCCCGTGATCGATGATCGCGACGGATTCGCAGAGCGCCTCGGCGGCCTCCATCTGGTGCGTCGAGAAGATCAGGGTCCGGCCCTCGTCTCGAAGCTCGGTGAACGCGTCTCGCAGGATCACCAGGTTGATCGGGTCGAGCCCCGTGAAGGGCTCGTCCATGAGCAGGACCTCGGGCCGGTGAAGGATGGCGGCGATGAACTGGACCTTCTGCTGGTTTCCCTTGGACAGCTCCTCGGCACGCTTACCGGCGTACTCCGGGATCTGGAACCGGTCGAGCCAGGCGAGGGCCTCGCGCCGGGCGACCGCTGGGGCCTCGCCGTACAGGGACGCGAAGTAGACCAGCTGGTCCAGCACCCCCATCCTCGGATAGAGGCCGCGCTCCTCGGGCAGGTAGCCCCACGTCCGGCGAGGCAGCTCGGCTACCGCCTGCCCGGCCCAACGAATCTCGCCCCTGTCCGCCCCGATGATCCCGAGACAGATCCGCATCGTCGTGGTCTTGCCCGCCCCGTTGGCGCCCAGGAATCCGAACACCTCGCCGGCCGGGACCTCGAAGGTCAGCCCGTCGAGGGCAACGGTCGTCCCGTAGCGCTTGGTGACATGGTCGATCTGCAGGCTCACCGGCCGAGCATAGCCTCGTTCAGGCGACCCACGTCCGCGGCCCAATGGTCCTCATGACCTCGGCCAGCAGTGCGGGGGCCAGCGCGATCAGTGCCACGAGCGCCCAATCCGCGCCATCGAGCGGCGTCGCACGGAAGGCCTCGGACAGGATGGGCACCAGTGGGATCGTCGCCTGGACCGCGATCACGACGATCCCGGCAACGAGCAGGAAGGCGTTCGGGCGGAGACGGTGAATGGGCTCACGGACACTGCGGTTGGCGTAGCCGCGGACCGCCTGGCTGCAGACCAGCACGGTGTAGGCGAGCCAGCGGGTGTGGTCCGGGCTCCCGGCATGCGTGATCATCACCACGAGCGCGGCCACCGCGCTGAACCCGCCGGCGACCGAGACCCGGCCGACCAGCCCGCCGGTCATCAGCGGCACGCCCCGGCGTCGAGGCGGGCGCCGCAGCAGGTCGGGCTCGGCCTTCTCCAGCTCGAACGCCACCGACGTCGCCAGGTCGATGAACAGCTCGAGCCAGAGGATCTGGATCGGCAGCAGCGGCTGGCCGAACCCGTAGATCGTCGCGATCAGGATGAACCCGAGCAGGGCGACATGGGTGGACAGCAGGAAGATCAGGCCTTTCTGGACGTTGTCGACGATCCGCCGACCCTCCGCCAGGCCATACATGAGCGTCGCAAACGAGTCGTCACCGAGCACGAGGTCGGCCGCTTCGCGGGCGACGGCGGTCCCAGAACCCATGGCGACTGCCACGTCTGCCCGGCTGAGGGCTGGTGCGTCATTGACGCCATCGCCGGTCACCGCCACCGTTCGGCCCGCGGCCCGAGCGATCCTGACCAGCCGCTCCTTCTGCTCCGGCGTCGATCGCGCGATCACCTGGAGGTTCGGCAGCTCGGCCGTCAGGCGGGCATCGTCCCACCCAGCGACCGTCTCGCCGACGACGACGTGGCTTCGATCGAGCCCGGCCGCGCCGGCGATGGCAGCCGCCGTCGAGGGATGATCGCCGGTCACCACGATCACGCCGATACCTGCCCCTCGAGCCGTTTCGAGCGCCTCGCGGATCCCCTCGCGCAGTGGGTCGGCGAAACCGATCAGGGCCCGCATCGACCAGCCCTCCCGCTCCGTTCGTCGAGCGAGTGCGACCAGGCGCTCCCCGGTCGCCGCCCTCGACTCGATGGCGGAGTGCCACGCCGCCCACTCGTCCGGCGGCGGCGACACGAGGGCGAGGACGACCTCCGGCGCTCCGATCGCCAGCTCCTCGATCCCCGCGGGGCCCCGGCTTCTGGTGCGCGAGAGCGGCTTGCCGCCCTCGACCGGCTGCGCGTCGAGCAGGTGGGCCGGATCGAGGGCCGCATCGCCGTCGGCGGCCTCGATCGCCCGCGCGAGAGCGGTCGTGAAGGAGCCCGGCGAGGTGCCCTCGGTTCGCACCCAGGCATCGTCTTCGGCCCGCAGTGCCTCCAGGAGCAGTCGGCGTCGCTCGTCCGTGTCGACGGCGCCCGTGAGATTGGTCACGGCCCCTGCCTCGAGGCGGTTGCGCGTGAGCGTCCCGGTCTTGTCGGTGACGATCAGGTCGACCGCTCCCAGGGTCTCCTCGGCATTCAGGCGACGGACCAGGACACCGCGCCTCAGGAGGCGGAAGGCTCCGAGGCCGAGGATCACCGCGAGGAGGATCGGCGGCTCCTCAGGGATCGCGGCGATCGCCGCGGAGATCCCGGCCAGGAGATTCGCCCCCGGCGGCTGGCCACGAGCGAATCCCAGTCCGGTCGTGATCACGATCAACCCGACCGCGACGATCAGCAGGTACCGGACAAGCCGGTCCAGCTCGGCCTGGAGTGGCGATCGTCGCCGGCCGCGGAGCGCGAGTCCGCTGGCGATCCGTCCCACTTCCGATGCCCGGCCGATGGCGACGACCACGCCCTCGCCGCGGCCGCCGACGACGCTCGTGCCGGCGTAGGCGATCGAATGCCGGTCGGCGAGAGCGGCATTCGCGGGATCGGCGTCGACACTTCCGGGTTCCGGTACCGATTCGCCGGTCAGGGCGCTCCGATCCAGCAGGAGCCGTTCGGCCCGAAGGAGGCGCAGGTCGGCCGGCACCACGTCGCCGGCCCGCAGCAGGACGATGTCACCCGGGACCAGGCTCGCGGCGTCGAGATCGCCGACCATGCCATCCCGCCGGACGCGGGCTCGTGGCGCGGATGCTTCACGGAGCGCCTCGAGCGCTCGCTCGCCGCGGTATTCGGTGACGACGTCCGCGACGACGATCGGGCCGAGGCCGGCCAGGATCAGCAGGCCATCCCGCACCTCGCCGAGGAACACCGCCAGGAGTCCCGCGCCAAGAAGGAGCACGACGAAGGGCTCCGTGGCGGCCTCGCGGATCATGGTCAGCACGGACTCGCGCTC
>JAXDKX010000259.1:0-10309 GCA_034666905.1 Chloroflexota bacterium
ACGGGACTCACGCAGATCGCGCGGTCGCCCGAGAACGAGCGAGCCATGCGGACGACTTCTCCGGCTCCGACCTGGTTCTCGACGATCGAGGCATCGTCGGCCGCGTGCACGGTTGGGCTGATCGAGAAGCACAGGCCGGTCAGGACCGGATCGGAGGGCCGGTCGCGGTTGATGTCGCTGAAGTTCTGGTTGGTGCCGCCGGCGAAGGCCACCGGACCGGTCACGGGCTCGAGATGCTGGCGGACGAGCCGGACCAGGGAGGCCGGGGTCAGCGACAGCATCGCACTGAACCCGTCGCTCGCCTGGTAGACGAGGACCCGTGCCACCGGCGCGCTTCCGCTGCGCAGCTCCACGGCCAGCGCCGCGAGTGCGTCGCCCTGCGTGTCATCCACCGCCAGCGCGAGCTCAACGGCCGAACCGAGGGCGGTGGCCTCCGCCATCCCGCGCCGGATGGCGGTGCGCCACCCGTCGTCGCGCAGCGCCACGTCCACCCGCAGATGCGCTGGCCGCACCTCGAGCAGGAGCGCGCGCTCCCGCTCCGTCAGGCCGGCATCGCGGTGCGGCGACCCAAGTCCGATGAGAGGCAACGGCCCGCCAGGCACCGCGGCGAGCCGGATGATCGGGTCGGCGGCCGGGGCTGGCGCCGGGATCTCGCCCCGCGCCGAGATCGTGAGCACCTGGCGGATGCGCTGTCCGTCGGTCGAGTCGAACGGGAAGCCGAGGGCGAGGGGCGTGCCGTACGACTTGAAATTCGCGTCGGTCCAGTTGCGATGGTCCTGGAGCTCGAGCAGGTCGCCCTCGAGCGAGACGACCGCCTCGAGTCCGTCGACGACCTCGATCGCGATCTCCGAATAGGGCGCGAACATACCCGACAGCGTCCCGTCGACGATCCGCTGCGGATCGATGGCGTCGGGCAGGATGCCGGCCAGCGACCCGCCGTCTGTCGTGGCCAGGTACGGGCGTCCCACCGACCCGTCCAGCGCGTGGTGGACGTTGAAGCCGATCTTCGAATAGGCGAAGACGCCGTGACAGGCACCGTCCATCGTGTAGTGGATGACGCCATCGGGACTGCCCTCGATGATCCCGTCCCAATCGAAGGCGATCGCCTCGTATCGATGGTGCGCCCGGAACGTGATTCGGAAGCGATCGGGACTGATGTTGCGATGCCACTCGTCGAACGTCGCCGGGATGGTATTCCACGGCGCATCGCGGACGGCGACGTACACCCGTTGGACGAGCTCGACGCCGCCGGCCTGGACATGACGGAGATCCGGGCCGTCGAGGAGAGCCGTCACGGGCCCGGCTCGCAGCTCGACCGGGGTCGGGAGCGGCTGGTCGCGACCGGTCAGGCGGCGCGACCTGGCGGCGTCCATCACGGCGGCACCCTCACCACATCACCAGGCCGCCGGTGTAGTTGATCGCCTGGCCGGTCATGTAGCCGCTCTCGTCGGAGAGCAGGAACCAGATGGCGCCGGCGCATTCATCGGCGGATGCCGAGCGGCCCAGCGGCACCGTCTTGTTGCGTGCAGTCGAGAGCTCCTCCGGCGTCATGCCACGTTTCGCCGCTACGTCCGCGAGGACCCGCTCCTGCATCGGCGTGTCGATGATCCCCGGGCAGATCGCGTTGACTCGAACGTTGCCCGGCGCGAAGGCGTACGCGAACGAGCGCGTGATCGATAGCACGGCGGACTTGCTCGACGCGTAGACCGCGGCCTCCGTGGTGGTGGCAAGTTTGGCCGACGACGAGGAGAGGTTCACGATCGCACCGCCGGCGGGCATCGTCCGCCCGATCTTCGAGACGAGATCCCAGGTCGCCTCGACGTTGATCGCGTAGATCGCCCGGAGGTCGGCGACAGTGAACTCGAGGATCGGCTTGAGCCGGATGATGCCAGCCGCGTTGACGAGGTAGTCGACGCCGACGCCGAGCTCCACGAGCCGGTCCCTGTCGGCGTCGTCGGCGAGATCGCCCACGAACGGCGTCGCGCCGGCCTCGACGACCGGAGCCAGGCCGGCCTCGTTGAGGTCGGCCGCGATGACGTCGGCGCCCTCGCGGAGCAGCCGCCGGGCGACCGCCTGGCCGATGCCGCTGGCCGCCCCGGTGACGACCGCTCGCTTGCCGGTTGCGCTCATCGTGCCCTCCGCGTCGTGTCCCGCCTTCCCTGCGCGGCGGTGGGCCGGTATCCTCACCGGAAACGGTTGCAATCATACCCAGACGGCAACCCCGGGCGCACCCAGGAGGCGTCACATGAGCGGACGATTCGACGGGCGGGTCATCGTCGTGACCGGCGGCGCGCGCGGGATCGGGGAGGCCATCGTCCGCCGGGCTGTGGCGGAGGGCGCGCGCGCGGTCGTGGCCGATCCGAGCGCCCCGCAGATACCGCTCGAGGGGACCCGCTACGTGGACTGCGACGTCTCGGACCGCGCCTCGGTCGAATCGCTGTTCGCATCGATCGACGCGAACGAAGGTGGCGTCGATATCCTCGTCAACAACGCTGGCATCCAGCGGGTCGGCCTCACCGAGACGTTCGATCCCGCCGTCTGGGAGACCGTCATCCAGACCCACCTCATGGGCACATTCCATTGCAGCTCGCTCGCAATTCGCTCGATGCGCGGGCGCGGCGGCGGGTCGATCATCCAGATCGCCTCGGTGGCGGGGCTCATTGCGCTGCCCGGCCGCGGGCCGTACTCGGCGGCGAAGGCCGCGATGATGAGCCTCTCGCGGGTGATGGCCGTGGAGGTGGCCGAGCTCGGGATCCGGGTCAACGCCGTCGCACCGGGGTCCACTCGGACCGCGCTCGTCGAGCAGGGGCTGCGCGATGGCTCGATCAAGCTCGACGCGATCCTGTCCGAGATCCCGCTGGGCCGGATGGCGACGCCGGACGAGATTGCCGGAACGGTCCTGTTCCTCGCCTCGGACGACGCGGCGTACATCACCGGGCAGACGATCGTCGTCGACGGCGGGTGGTCCATCCTCGGCATCCACGATCGACCGGACTGGCTGTCGGCCGCGCCGCCGCCGGAGCCGTCGTCGGGCGGCTGAGCGCCCGGACCCCGAGCGCCCCGAGCGTGAGCGCCCGACGCCATCCGCAGGGGCATCACGACCGCGGGGTGATCGCCCCCCGGAACAACGGCATCCCATCGACGCCGACATCGACCCGCCACAAGCGCCCGAGCATCGGGGCGGCGGCGGTGACCTCGGTGATCTCGCCGAAGTCGGTGATGATCAACGAGCCGTCGAGGAAGATGCAGTTGAGCGGCACGCCGCCGGTTTCGAGGAAGTCCTTGTGTGTTCCGTCTGGTGCGAGGATGTCGACGCCGCCGCCCATGAACGCCGTGACCCACAGGTCGCCGTTCGCGGCAATCTTGAGGCCGTCCGGCACATGCCCTTCATCGAGCCGGGCGATGAGCCTGGAAGCCTCTCCGGGACGCTTGCGATAGATCCCACGGTCGTATGACTCGACCCATACGATCGCCCCGTCGGGCTCTGCCGTGATGCCGTTGGGGTACGCGGCCGGGAGTTCCTCCAGGAGCTCGCCTGTGCCCTCCGGTCCTAGCACGAAGACGCGGCCCGGCCGGCGATCGTCCGGCTGGTAGTCGGCCGGGTCGGTGAAGTACAGCCGCCCGTCCGGCCCGAACGCGAGGTCGTTCGGCGCCTGCAGCCTGATTCCGTCGACCTCCGCCACGACCTCCTCGACGCGGCCGTCGGGCCACGCCTTCTGGATCGACGGCACCCCCATGACCTCGGCCTTCCATGCACCGGCCGTTCCGCCGTTCTGGGTGATGTAGACGGCGCCGTCGGATCCGAGCGTGCAGGCGTTCGGCCCGCCACCGCACAGCGCGTAGTCGTGGATCCCGCGTGCTGCCGACCAGGCCACGATCTTGCCGGTGTACGTCTCGACCATCACGATCCGGCCGTCGGGCAGGACGTCCGGTCCCTCCGGATGGCCAAGTCCCTCGGCCAGCGTCTCGATGGGCTTGCGCATACCTTCCTCCTGTGGTCGTCGAGCGGGTGAGCGGGCCGCGCCCACCGCTCAGGCGTCGGGTCGCTTCTGGAAGAGCTCCACGGCATAGCCGTCCGGATCGGTCATGTAGCAGCTCCGGGCACCTTCGTTTGGTCCCGCGGTGATGTCGACAACACTTGCCGAACGAGCGGCGAACCCGAGGCCGACGAGTCGTTCATGCATCGCCTCGACGTCATCGACGTACAGGCACAAGTGGCCCGCGCCGTAATCGCATGGGCGCGAGACGGCGGGCATGCGCTCGATTCCGACGTACTCGAGGAGCTCGACGAATCCGCCACCAGGGATATCGAGGTAGACGGCCCGGATGTGGTCGAACTCGAGCCCGAGGACGGCCTTGAGGTAGGGCGCGTCGAGGATCCGGTCGAATGCCTGCTCGAGCCTGAGGCCGTCGCGGTAGAAGACAAGGGCACGATCCATGTCGCTGACGGTGATGCCGCCGTGGAAGAAACCGGTCACTGCCGCCATCCCGACCCCCTCAACCGGCCGTGGAGCGGTCGGTCGACCGCGTCGCCACGGTGTGGGCCCGAACATAGTCCCAGTCGAGCTCGATGCCGAAGCCCGCTCGTTCGGGGAGCCCGTACCAGCCGCCCGAGATTCGGGTCGACATGTCGGACAGGCGCCAGAAGAATGGGTCGCGCTCCTCGTCGAAGCACTCGACGAAGGTATGGTCCGGCACGCTCGCCAGGAGGTGCGCCGCGACCTGCGGCTCCTCGTGGTGACCCAGCTGCACCCCGAAAGCAGCCGCCACCCCGGCGGCCTTCCGCCAGATCGTCGGGCCGCCAGCCCACGAAGCGTCGAAGTTCGACACGTCGATCGCCCCACCGACCATGAGATCCCGAATGCCGGCCAGCGTGGTCTCGCTCTGGCCGGCGCACACCGGGATTCCCGTCTGGTACCGCACGTCGCGCATCCAGCGTGCGTCGTTGGTCCAGCGGCAGGGCTCCTCGAACCACCGGATGTCGAGGTCCCACACGTATCGGGCGAACTCGACGGCCTGTGTCCGGTCGTAGCCCTGGTTGGCATCGACCATCAGGACGAAGTCCTTGCCGGCGGCCTCCCGGGCGATGCGGACCCGCCGGGCGTCCTCGGCCGGCGTCTTGCCGCCCACCTTGAACTTGACGCCCGCAAACCCGGCCTCGACGTACGAGCGGATGACCGTCCCAACCTCGTCCGCCGAGAGGTGGTAATAGCCTCCGATGATGCTGATCGGCACACGGTCGGCGGTGCTGCCCCAGACGCGGTGGAGCGGCAGTCCGAGGGCGCGTCCGAACACATCCCAGATCGCCTCGTCGAGGCAGGCGATCGCCTGGAGGGCCAGCCCTCGATCTCGCAGGATGTCGTTGGTCGACGGCTCCATGGCGAGCCAGGCGCCCTCAGGGTCGCTCGCCGTCCGGCCCAGCAGCCGAGGGGCGATCTCGTCGTGGATGATCGCAACGATGATCGACTGCTCGACGTCCGTGTCGCCGGTGTACACCTCGGACACGACACCGTCGGCCGTGTACAGGCGGGTCACGATCGTGCAGCGGTTGTCCATGCTGTAGCCGCTCCCGGCGAACCGGCGACCGAGGGGCGCCCGCAGGGCTACGGTTTCGATCCGGTCGATGATCAGCGCGTCTCGGTCGAACGCGGGGATTCGACCGTCGACCTCGGCCGGCACGGTCAAGGCCCGACGCTCGCCCTGGCAGACGCCACGATCGCATCGACGGACGGAAGGACCTCGTCCTCGAGCGGGGGTGTGTACGGGATGGGCAGGTCATCAGGCAGGCTGAGCCGGCGGGGTGGGCTCGCCCAGCGAACCCCACCGATGGTCAGCTCGCTCACGATGGTTGCCCCCCAGCCGGCGGCGTGGACCTGCTCCTCGACGACGAGCAGGCGGCCGGTCTTGTCCACGGACTGGCGTAGCGCCGGCAGGTCCAGTGGCCGGAGCCAGCGCAGGTCGATGACTTCGGCGTCGATGCCGTCGGCGGCCAGCAGCTCGGCCGCCGCCAGGGCACGTTCGACCATCAACAGCGTGGCGGCGATCGTGATGGCGCCGCCGGATCGGAGGACGGCGGCCTTGCCGATCTCGGCGATCTCGCCGCGCCTGACCGGACCCTTCCGAGCGTAGAGGCCCTTGTGCTCGTAGAAGAGCGTGGGGTTTGGATCGTCGATCGCCGCCCGAAGCAGGCTGTAGGCGCTGCCCGGTGATGAGGCGGTCACGACCCGCAGGCCCGGCAGGTGCATGAACCAGCTTTCGCCGGTCGCGCTGTGCTGGGTCCCGAACCGCCCGGTGGCGCCGCTGATGGACCGGACCGTGACCGGCACGGCGGTCTGGCCGCCCGACATGTAGCGGTACTTGGGCAGCTGGTTGACGATCGCGTCTCCGGCCGTCGGAAGGAAGTCGGCGAACATGATCTCGACGACCGGTCGCATCCCGACGAGGCTCATGCCAAGGGCGACGCCGAGGAATCCGTTCTCGCAGATGGGCGTGTTGCGGACGCGCTGGAGCCCGTACTTCTCCGCCAGGCCGATGTTCGTCTTGAAGACACCGCCATCGGCACTGACGTCCTCGCCCATGAGCAGCACCGCGACATCGGCGGCCATCGCGTCGTCGAGCGCGGCGTTGATCGCCTCGCGGTACGTCAGCTCCGTCGTGGCGTCGGCTGCCTCGGTCGGAGCCGCGTCAGTCAGCGTAGACATATGGGCGGGTCTCCTCGAGCGTGGGGTAGGGGGCAGCCGCGGCTCGCTCGGCGGCAGCGTCGATGTCGGCCTGGATCTCGCCGCGGATCTCCCCTTCGTCATGGGGCCCGATCAGGCCGTCCGCGACGAGCAGCTTGCCAAGGAGCTCGATCGGGTCGCGCGCCTTCCACGCTTCGAGCTCGCCGTCCGGCCGGTACTTGGCGGGGTCGCTCCGGCTGTGGCCACGGAAGCGGTATGTCTTCATCTCGAGGAGGCTGGGGCCCTCTCCGCGGCGCGCCCGTTCGACGGCCTCCGACGTCGAGGTATGGACGGCGTCGATGTCCTGGCCGTCCACGATGATCCCGGGCATCCCGTACGGATCGGCTCGCCGGGCGAGGTCGTCCAGGGGGGTCGTCGAGCGCAACGGGCTGTACTCGCCGTACAGGTTGTTGGTGATGATGAACACCACGGGCGCCTTCCAGATGGCCGCCATGTTGAGCGCCTCGTGGAACGTCCCGATGTTGGTGGCCCCGTCGCCGAAGAACGACAGCGCGACGTTGGGCTTGCGCTGCATCTGGAACGCCACGGCGGCACCTACCGCGATCGGGAGGCCCGCCCCGACGATGGCATTCGCGCCGATGTTGCCCTTGCTGAAATCGATCAGGTGCATGGACCCGCCGACGCCGCCGGAACCACCCGTCGAGCGACCCATCAGCTCGGCGAACGCCGTCTCGGACTCCATGCCGAGGGCGAGTGCCTCGCCGTGGCCGCGATAGGTGTTGGTCTGGACGTCACCGGGACGCATGGCCGTGATCGCTCCGACCGAGACCGCTTCCTGGCCCTGGCACAGGTGCGTCGTCCCCTGGATCTGGCCGGTCATGAACAGTTCCTGGACCTTCTCCTCGAAGAGGCGGATCCGGACCATGGTTCGGTACCAGGCGAGTCGGTCGGGCGATGCGCTAGCGGTCATTAGGTCGAGACGCCTCCGGGGTCGGCGGTCGCCCGATCGGCCTGAGGCGTGGTCGCGCAGGCGGGGCGGTACCGTTTCCAGTTTCGATTACACATCGTGGCATCCAGGCCCTCGAATCGTCAACCTCGCGCTCGCCTCGCATCGCGTCCACGCCTGGACCCACGATGCCGGTGTGCTACCGTCCTGAAAGCGTTACTGGAACGTCTGGGACGGCCTGGGCCCCGCGGAGCTGAACCGCGCCCACAGGAGCGGCACCGGGAGGTTGCGCATGAGCGATGCCAGGCGAAGCGACGTCCGACGCAAGCGGGCCAGCATGCGTGAGGTCGCGGAGCTCGCGGACGTGGCCATCTCGTCCGTCTCCCGGGTGCTTTCGGAGCACCCCGACGTGAGCGCGGAGATGCGCGAGCGCGTCCTCGTCGCCGTCCGGGAGCTGGAATACGAGCCCGATTTCCTGGCCCAGAGCCTGCGCCGTGGGGCGACCCTCTCGGTGGGCTATGTCGTCGGTGACATCTCCAACCCGCTCATCGCCACGATCACCCTGGGCGCGGAATCGATGCTCCGTTCCGCGGGCTATTCGATGCTCCTGATGAACTCGGAAAACAATGCGGAACTTGACGCGGTCCATATCCGTTTCTTCCAGGCGCGCCGGGTGGATGGGATGATCCTCTCGCTCGCGAGCGAGCGCCGCCCCGAGACCCTCGACGTGCTGGCGCAGGTGGACGTCCCGATCGTCCTGATCGATCGCGAGGTACCAGCGGACCTTCGCGCGAGCATGGTCCGCAACGACCACCGCGAGGGGATGCGCACGGCGGTCAATCACCTGCTGGACCTCGGTCATCGCCGCATTGCCCTCATCACTGGTGCCCTGGACCTCTGGCCCGTCCGCGAGCGTATCGCCGGCATGGCGGAGGCGGTGGCCGCGCGGGACATCAAGGACGAGACGATCAGCCTCGTCGGCTCCCTCTCGGCCGAGCACGGCGAGACGAGCACGGAGGAGCTCCTCGCCATGAACCCGCGGCCCACCGCGATCGTGGCCGGGGGCAACCAGGTCCTCGCCGGCTGCGTGCGCGCCCTCGTTCGGCACGGAGTGCGCATCCCCGGGGACATGTCCCTGATCACCTGTGACGAGGTGGACCTGTCCGAGCTCCACAGCCCGCCGATCGCCTCCGTCGCCCGGGACACGGTGCTCCTCGGTCGCACCGCGGCGGAGCTCCTCCTCGAACGGCTTAACGGGGGCGAGCCGCGGACCGTCCTGCTCCCCACGACCTTCACCGCGCGCCCGAGCTGCGGACCGGTTCCCGCGGGCGCATAGCGACCGCGGACGCTCGTGCGTCGCGTCGGTAACGTTTGCAGAACCGCTACCAGCATGCGATAGTCCGCGGGCGCCTTCCGGCGCCACGCGTCGCCGGAACCGCAGCTCGACCAGTTGGAGCCGCGAGTGCCCGCCGTAATCCATGGCACCGAGCACCGACCGCTGATCGTCGGCCGGACGCTGTTCGACTACGCCGACGAGGTGTCCCAGGCGGTCCCGGCATCGTGCCGGCGCACCGGTCGTTGCCGCGAATGCGTGGTCGAGGTTCGCCAGGGTGGCGATGGGCTCTCACCGAGGACGGATGCCGAGGCGTACCTGCCCGGGCACTTTCGGCTGGCCTGCCAGGCGCACATCGAGGACATGTCGGCCGACGTCGAGTTCTCGATCATCCGCCGGCGCATGCGCATCCTCGGCGCGTCGGTCCGGCCCGTCGGCACGATGGATCCCGTGGTCACCGCGGACGATCTCGCGGTCCGCTACGCGGGCCAGCCGATCGACCTGCGTCGCAACCACGTGCTGGGGCTGGCGATCGATGTGGGCACCTCGACGGTCGCCTTCGAGATCATCGACCTGCTGACCGGGAACGCCGTGGCTGGCGGCGCGCTGGAGAACCCGCAACGGTTCGGCGGCAGCGACGTCATGACCCGGATTTCGTACGAGAAGGACTTCCCCGGGACGATGCGGCTGGCGCTTCGCCGTGCGCTCAACCACCAGCTCCGCGACCTCTATCGCGAGAACAGAATCGATCGCCACGAGGTGTATGAGGCCGTCGTCGTCGCCAACAGCACGATGCGCGACCTGTTCTTCGGGATCGACATCGCGCCGATCGGCGAGTGGCCATACCGCTCGATCACGGAGCAGGCGATGCGCGATGGGGAGGCCTCGTCGACCTGGGTCCGGGGGCGTGCCCACGAGGTCGGCCTGCTCATGAACCCGCACGGTCGCGTTGTCGGGGCGCCGCTCATCGCCAGCCACGTCGGGGCGGACACGGCGGCGGACCTTGTCGCCATCGACCTCGAGGGCGGTTCGGGTGTCCGCATGCTCGTCGACATCGGCACCAACACCGAGGTCGTGGTCACCGATGGCACCCGCTACCTTGCCGCATCGTGCCCGGCCGGGCCGGCCTTCGAGGGTGGGCTGGTGCGCTTCGGCATGCCCGGCGCGGACGGCGCCATCGAATCCGTTCGGCTGCAGGGCGATGGGTTCGCCTACGAGACGATCGGCGACGAAGCTCCGACGGGAATCTGCGGGTCGGGCCTCGTCGATATCCTCGCGGAGCTGCGTCGGGCCAACTGGATGAACACCGAGGGCCGGTTCCGCGACGGCCTCGACGAGTACCTCGTCGCC
>JAXDKX010000260.1:0-3075 GCA_034666905.1 Chloroflexota bacterium
ACTTGATCCGCGCGGTTTCCATATAGCTCAGGTAGACCGCGTTGTTGACATGGCCCATCGCATCTGTATCCGCAAAACGAACGACGATCTCGACGCGGTGGCTGAAGGCCCCGGGCAGGTCCCGCGGATCGGTGCCCGACGGGAGCCGGTGATCGTGCATCGTCCAAGTGTAGGTCGGAGCGTGGCTCGACAGGAGGCCAGCGGCGTGCGACGATACTCCCTGGGAGTATCGCCCCGCCCAAGCTCCGCCCAAGCCCAGCACCCTATGGCCAGACCCCCACCACGCACCGATGGAGCGCATGACCGCGACGCCCGCACCGATCGAGACCGTCTCCTTCCCCGTTGACGGCATGACCTGCGCGTCGTGCGTGAACCGGATCACCCGGTTCCTTCAGCAGGTCGACGGCGTGGACGCGGCTCACGTCAACCTTGCCTCCGAGTCCGCGACCGTCCGGTTCGATCCGGCGCGCACGGCGATCGGGGAGCTTGCGGCCGCGGTCGATGCGGCGGGCTACGTGGCGAGGATCGAGCAAGCCGGCAGTGGCGTGGGCCCGGCCGCGGTCGAGCAGGTCGCCGCGGCCCGAGCGGATCGTGACGAAGCTGCGGCCAACCACCTGGCTTCGCTTCGATGGCGACTCCTCGTGGCCACCGCGCTGACCATTCCGCTCCTGGCCGGTCTCGCCAGGATGACCATCGCCCCGGGCCTGCCGTCGCTCCTCTCCGAGCCGCTCTTCCAGCTCGCGCTCGCGATCCCGGTCCAGTTCTGGGCCGGATGGCCGATCCTCGCCGGCGCCTGGAATGCGCTCCGCCACAGGACGGCCGACATGGACACCCTGATCGCCGTCGGGACGCTGGCCGCGTTCGGGTTTTCGGTCGCCACGATGGTCGTGCCGGGATTCTTCCGCGCTGCGGGCCTCGCGACCGGCGGCGCGGACCTGCCGCTCTATTTCGACACCGCCGCCGCGATCGTGACCCTGATCCTGCTCGGCCGGTTCCTGGAGGCGCGGGCGCGCGGCCGAACGTCCGATGCCATCCGCCGGCTCATCCGGCTCGCGCCGCGTACCGCGCGGGTCCTCAGCCCGGAGGGCACCGAGCTTGACGTCCCGATCGACGAGCTTCGGGTCGGGGACCTCGTTCGCGTTCGCCCCGGCGAGGCCATCGCCGTCGATGGCGTCGTGACCGAGGGCGTCTCGGCCGTCGACGAGGCCATGATCTCGGGCGAGAGCATGCCCATCCTCAAGCAGGTCGACGACCTGGTGATCGGCGCGACGCTCAACACCACCGGAACCCTCACCTTCCGGGCAACGCGCGTCGGTGCGGACACCGTGCTGGCGAGGATCATTCGTCTGGTCTCCGAGGCCCAGGGCTCGCGCGCCCCGATCCAGCGACTCGCCGACACCGTGACCGGCTACTTCGTGCCGGCCGTCCTGGCCCTCGCCACGATCACGTTCGTCGTGTGGCTCATGTTCGGGCCGCAGCCGGCATTCAACCTGGCACTGCTCAACGCGATCGGCGTGCTGATCATCGCCTGCCCCTGCGCACTTGGGCTCGCGACACCGACATCGATCATGGTCGGAACCGGCAAGGGCGCGGAGGCCGGGGTCCTGTTCCGCGATGCCGAGGCCCTCGAGCGGCTCGGTTCGGTGCAGACGATCGTGCTCGACAAGACCGGAACCCTCACGGAGGGCAAGCCGACGGTGACCGGGATAGTGCTGGCCGCGGGCGCCGAGGACGCGGACGCCGAGGACGCGGACCGGATGCTCCGCCTCGCAGCGGCCGCTGAGCGGGGCTCGGAGCACCCGCTCGCGGAAGCGATCGTCCGGGAAGCCGGGGCCCGCTCGCTCGTGCTGCCCGACGCTTCGGCGTTCGAGGCGGTCGCCGGGGCCGGCATCCGGGCAATCGTCGGTGGGGTCGCGGTCCTCGTGGGACGCCCCGCGTTCATCGAGGCCGCGGGCATCGAGATCGCGCCGCTCCGAGTCGCCGTCGACGCGTTCGCCGTCGATGGCAAGACGACGGTGATGGTCGCCCTGGACGGCAAGCTCGCCGGGGTCATCGCGATCGCCGACACGCTGAAGGGCGGATCGGCCGAGACGATCGCCGAGCTCCGCCGCCGCGGCCTCGTCGTGGCCATGCTGACCGGGGACGATCGACGCACTGCCGAGGCGATCGCGCGAGAGGCCGGGATCGAGACGGTCCTGGCCGATGTGCGCCCGGACGGCAAGGCCGACGCCATCAGGCGATTGCGGCAGGGCGGCTCGGTGGTCGCCATGGTCGGCGACGGCATCAACGACGCGCCTGCCCTGGCCTCGGCGGACATCGGCGTTGCGATGGGCACCGGCAGCGACGTGGCTATGGAGTCGTCTGGCGTGACCCTGATGAGCGGCGACCTCCGCGCGCTGGTGACCGCGATCGCACTGTCGCGGGCAACGATGCGGAATATCCGCCAGAACCTGTTCTGGGCGTTCGCCTACAACATCGTTCTGATTCCGGTCGCCATGGGCGCGCTCTTTCCGTTCACCGGGATCCTGCTCGATCCAATCCTCGCGGCCGCGGCGATGGCGCTCTCGTCTGTGACCGTCGTCTCAAACGCCCTGCGCCTCCGCGGCTTCCGTGCCATGCGGGCGAACCCCAGCGCCTTGTCCTGAGGTCGGCGCTCGCGCACCCCGCGGCCTCCTGCTTCGGAAAGGCGTCACCGTCGCCTCGCAGGACGTCTAGACTCGGCCGAGATTCCGGGGGGATCGCAGGGAGGATCGATGACCGCTGCCGCGTCGCCGGCCCCGTCCATGTTTGCCGTCTTCCACAAGCGCGATTTCTCGCTGCTGTGGCTCGCCCAGCTCGTCTCGACCGTTGGATCGTCGCTGACTGACCTGGCGGCCGGCATTCTCGTTTACCGGCTGACCGGATCGGCGCTCAGCGTCGGCCTGATGCTGATGGCGACCGCGATCCCGAGCCTCGTGGTCGGGCTCCTGGCCGGCGTGGTCGTCGACCGATACGACCGCAAGAAGATCATGATCGCGACCGACCTGGTCCGCGCCGGCCTCGTTGCCAGCATCCCGTTCCTGATCTCGTACAACG
>JAXDKX010000261.1:0-5266 GCA_034666905.1 Chloroflexota bacterium
CGACCTGACCGAGACGCTTGCGATCGAGCTGGCCGACGGTGCGCTGTCATTCGCTCGGGCCCATCGGTTCGTCCTGGCCGATCGCCCCCGGGTGGACCTGCTGGCCAACCCGAGGATGCGGCGGGCCGATATCCGGGTCGAGGCCTGGTTCTCGGAGGCATCGATCGATGGGCCCGGCGCCGCGCACGAGGCCAATGCCGGCCGCCCGACGCCCGACTCGCCGGCCGGAACGATCGACCCGACGGCGACCCGCGTCTTCACGCTGCCGAAGGCTACGAGCCCTCGAGCGGCGGTCCGCGTGACCGACCCGGATGGGCGGACCCGTTACCTGACGATCGGCGCCGACGGATTGACCATTGGTCGGTCCGATGACAACGACCTCGTCGCGCGCGACAGCCGCGTCTCACGGCACCACGGGCGAGTCGCGGGGCGGCGAGGGACCCTCGTCTATCTCGATCTCGGAAGCACGAACGGATCGACGGTCAACGGCGATCCGGTGACCGAGGTCGTCCTCGGGGTCGGCGACAGGCTGGAGGTCGGGGGCACGACGATCGTCGTGGAGGGGGTCGGGGCGCCCGACTGATGGACGGCTTCACGCTGGTCCTGTGGGCCGTCAGGCTCATCTTCCTCGCCCTGCTCTATCTCTTCCTGGCCCGGGTCATTCGCGACCTCCTGCGTGACCTGCGAGCGGCGGCGCGTGAACCTGTCGAGCGCCCAGGCCGCCTCGTGGTCCTCGAATCGCCGGCGGGGGAGCCGCCGGTCGGACGTTCGTTCGGGCTGGACGTGATCACGGCGCTCGGGCGTGACGTGAACAACGCCATCGTCATCGACGACCCGTTCGCATCGGCGGAGCACGCGATGCTGACCTATCGCGGCAGGAACTGGTACCTCGAGGACCTCGGCAGCACCAACGGCTCGTACGTGAACGGGCACCCGGTCGCCGGCGTTGCCGCGCTCGGCTATGGCGACGAAGTGCAGATCGGGCAGGTCCGCCTCCGCCTGGAACGAGCGTAGGCGTGGCCCTCGGGACCCCGCGAGCCGTCGAGGCGCCCGGTCTGCCGCGGATCCTCGGCCCGATCCGCCCGCGCGCGCGCTGGAATGAGCTGCGGCTGCTCGGGCTCGTGGCCGTCACGCTGGTCGTGGGAAGCCTCTCGCTGGGAGCCACGCTGTCGGGGCGATTCGGCCTGTATGACGCGCGCGGTCTCGCGATCTACCTCGGGGCGCTCCTGGTCGCTCATCTGGCCCAGGTGCTCGCCGGCCGCCGGACGGACCAGGTCCTGTTGCCGGCCGTGGCGTTGCTCGGCGGCGTCTCGCTGCTGCTCATGGAGCGACTCCCCCAGGATCTCGTTGTCCAGACCTTCTTTGGCCGAACGTTCGGTCTCGCCGATGTCCAGCTGACCTGGCTGGTCTGCGCGATCGGAGTTGCGACGACCCTCGGGATCGTCGTCCGCTCGGACAGCTGGCTTCGCCGCTACAAGTACACCTGGGCGGCGGCGGGCGTCGGACTCCTGCTGCTCACCTTCGTGCTCGGCACCGAGATCAACGGCCAGCGCCTGACCCTCCAGGTCGGGCCCCTCAGCGGTCAGCCGTCCGAGCTCCTGAAGGTGATCCTGGTGGTCTTCCTGGCTGGCTACCTGTCGGAGAATCGGGGGCTCCTCGTCGAGCAGGACACCAGGGTCGGGCCGTTGCGCCTGCCGCCGGTTCCGTACCTCGCGCCCATGGTCGCGATGTGGGCGATCGCCCTCGGGATCGTCGTCGTGCAACGCGATCTGGGGGCCGCCCTCCTGTTTTTCGGCGTGTTCCTCGCCCTCGTGTACGCGGCAACGGGGCGGATCAGCCTGGTGCTCATCGGAATCGTCCTGTTCCTCCTCGGCAGCGCGGCGATGGCCAATCTCTTCGAGCACGTGCGGACGCGAATCGACGTCTGGCTCGACCCATTCGGAGACCCGCTTGGCAGCGGCTACCAGGTCATCCAGGCACTCCACGCGTTTGCCCGAGGGGGCCTCCTCGGCATGGGCCTCGGCGGTGGCCTGCCGATGATCGCCGGGCGGCCGCCGATCCCGGAGATCCACACCGATTTCCCGCTGGCTGCTCTCGGCGAGGAGCTCGGGATCGTCGGGGTCGTCGCGATCCTCGGCATCTACCTGGTCATCGTGCAGCGAGGCCTCCGGATCGGCGTGGCGGCCGCAGACGACTTTCGTTCGCTGCTGGCGATCGGGCTCGCGCTCGTCATCGGAATCCAGGCATTCATCATCGCCGCCGGCAATCTCGAGGTCCTGCCATTGACCGGCGTCACGCTCCCGTTCATCAGCTACGGCGGCTCATCCCTGATGGCCAATGCGCTCGTGATCGGATTGCTGCTGGCCCTCTCGGACAAGGGGGTCGAGCCGCCTCCACCGCCGGGCGTCCTGCCCCGCTGGCGTCGTCTCGCCCGTCGCGGGGCGGCCTGATGCTCCACTCGCACGGGGTACGAAGGCCGCTGGCCCGCCCAACGATCGATGTCGCCATCGTGCTCTCGATCGCCTTCGGAATCCTCGCCGGGGCGGCCGGCTACTGGGGTGTCATCCGTTCGCCCGAGCTCGTTCGAGCCCCGGACGATGCGGCCGTGATCGCCGCCGCGAGGACGGTCCCGCGCGGGCGGATCCTGGATCGGACCGGCAGCGTGCTGGCTCGCAACAAGGCCGACGCGTATGGCGAGCTCTACCGCGTCTATGCCGGGCCCGCGATCAGCCAGGTCGTTGGCTACGCGTCTCGCCAGTACGGTGAGGCCGGGCTGGAACGAGCCTTCGACGCCGAGCTCAGCGGCCTCGCTGGCGACCCACTGACGGACGCGCTCGGCAAGTTCGGCACGGACCGGTACGACCCTCGCGACCTGACCTTGTCGATCTCGTACGACCTGCAGAAGGCGGCGGTCAGGGAGCTCGGCAGTCGCCGCGGTGCGGTCGTCATGCTCGATCCTCGGACCGGGGAGGTGCTCGCGCTGGCGTCCACACCGACCTACGACGCCTCCGCAATCGCGAATCCTGCGACATCCCAGGCGGCCTTCGCGGAACTCCAGGACGACCCGTCCCAGCCGCTGCTGCCGCGGGCAACCTTGGGCCGCTACGTCCCGGGTTCTGTGTTCAAGATCGTCACGGCGATCGCAGGGCTGGGCTCCGGGGCCATCACGCCGGCCACGACCTACAAGGAACAGCCTGGCGCCGAACGGAACGGCCTGCTGGTCGATGGGTTCCGCGTTCGCGATGGCCATCATCTCTTCACGGGCTCGACGCCTCTGGACCTGGTGTCCGCGACCGAGGTCTCCTGCAATATCTGGTACGCGTTGACCGGCCTGAAGACCGGGGGCGCGAACCTCGTGGCCTACGCCCAGCGGATGGGATTTGGCTCGGCGCTCCCGTTCGACCTCCCGACCGCAGCGTCGCAGGTGACGAATGGCACGGGCAACCAGCCGGGCGGCTTCCTCGACGACGTCGAGCTCGCCAACGCCGCGTACGGGCAGGCCGAGACCTTCGTGACGCCGCTCCAGATGGCGCTCGTGGCGGCGACCGTGGCCAATCGCGGCGAGCTGATGCGGCCCCGCCTGGTGACCTCGACGAAGGGCCAGCGCGGCGGCGTCCGGACGATCCCGGCAGCGACGATGGGCCGGGTGATCCCGGTCGACGCCGCCCAGGCCATCACCGCGGCGATGGTGCAGGCCGTCGAGGGGCCGTTCGGGCAGCAATTCACGAGCGGGGCCAAGGTCGGCGGTATCACGACGGCCGGAAAGTCGGGCACGGCCCAGCTCGGTGGATCGGGCGAGCCGCACTCCTGGTTCATCGGGTTCGCGCCGGCCGCCAACCCGAGCGTCGCCATCGCCGTCCTCGTCGAGCAGGGCGGCCGGGGTGGGGAGGTGGCCGCCCCGATCGCCGGTCGGCTGATGGCTCGGTACCTGGCCGGGACGCCGTGAGCAACCAACAACCCGGGCGCGAGCCGCGGCCGCTCATCGAGCGGATCGGACTGGCCGCCGTGGCTGCCGTTCTCGCAATCCTCTTCGGTGGGGTGGGGGTCGCGTCATGGCTCGGTGGCGAGCCCTTTCTGGCGGCAATGGGGGCGATCGGCTGCCTGATGACCGCCTGGGTCGGTCTGCTGACGCTCGTCCGCGGATAGCGGCTCGGAACCGATCGCAGCACCAGGACGTACTATCTGCCAACGACACGCGGCCTCACGCCGGTCGCGACTCCAGCAATCCCGCCCGACCCCGGCACGACAGGCTGCGCCAGACCCGCGAGAGAGGCCGATGACCAAGATCCAGGAAACCGGCGACAGGGTGATCGCCAACGTCGAACGAGTCATCGTCGGCAAGCACCACGAGGTTCGCCTCGCGCTGGTCGCCCTCCTGTGCCGTGGCCACGTCCTCATCGAGGACGTTCCCGGGACCGGCAAGACGGTGCTCGCCAAGGCGATCGCCCGCAGCCTCGGGTGTTCGTTCCGGCGGATCCAGTTCACCCCGGACCTGCTGCCGTCGGACGTCTCGGGGCTCTCCATCTACAACCAGAAGACCCAGGAATTCGAGTTCCGGCCCGGGCCGATCATGAGCCAGATCGTGCTCGCCGACGAGATCAACCGCGCGACGCCCAAGACGCAATC
Source organism: Chloroflexota bacterium (assembly GCA_034666905.1). Lineage (GTDB taxonomy): Bacteria > Chloroflexota > Limnocylindria > Limnocylindrales > CSP1-4 > SPCO01. The sequence goes on from JAXDKX010000261.1 coordinate 4,627, forward strand.
CGCGCTGCTGGAGTGCATGGAGGAACACCAGGCCACGATCGATGGCACCACGTACCAGATGCCCGATCCGTTCCTGGTCATCGCGACCCAGAACCCGATCGAGTACGAGGGGACCTTCGCCCTCCCCGAGGCCCAGCTCGACCGCTTCATGCTGCGATTGCAGCTCGGGTATCCGCAGCCCATCGAGGAGATCGTCATCCTCGACGAGCAGAAGCGGAGCCATCCCCTCGAGGACCTGGAGGAAGTCCTCAACGTGCCGGACCTGCTCGAGATGCAGGCGGCCATCCGCGAGATCTACGTCGATTCGAGCATCGCGGACTACATCGTGCGGCTCGTCGGCAGCACGCGGAATCATCCCGACGTCTACCTCGGGGCCTCGCCGCGCGGCTCGATCGCGCTGTACCGGGCAGGCCAGGCCCTCGCCGGGCTGATGGGCCGTGACTACGTGATCCCGGACGATATCAAGGCGCTGGCGGAGCCCGCCCTGGCGCACCGGCTGATCATCAAGACGAGCTCGTCGATCCATGACGTCCAGGCCGGCCAGGTCGGTCGCGAGCTGCTGGAGTCGACCGCGATCGACGGGATCCGGCCGACCGGTGGGGGACCGAGCGACCTGCGGCCGACGTCTCGATCGTCGTCC
>JAXDKX010000262.1:0-3481 GCA_034666905.1 Chloroflexota bacterium
GGCATCCGTCGAAGCGGCGCCGAGCCTCCTCCCGGCGCCGCTTCGGCACGTCTTGGGATCTCCGCTTGGGTACCATCCGCGGATGCGACCTGTCATCACCTTCACGACCGACTTCGGTCCGGCCGCCCCGGCTGTCTGCCGCGGCGTCATGTTCGGCATCTGCCCGGACGCCAACATCATCGATGTCTCCCACCAGGTGCCGCGCTATTCGATTCGCGAGGGCGCCCGGACGCTCCTATTCGCACTGCCGTACATGCCGGTCGGGATCCACGTGGCGGTGGTCGATCCCGGCGTCGGGACGGAGCGACAGGCCGTGGCCCTGCGGACCGCGCGCGGCGACGTTCTGATCGGGCCGGACAACGGCCTCCTCATCGCCGCCGGCGAAGCGCTCGGGGGAATCGTCGAAGCCCGCTCGCTGGAGAACCGCGACCTGATGCTGCCCGTGGTGAGCTCGAGTTTCCACGGCCGCGACCTCTTCGCGCCGATGGCTGCCCACCTGGCGATGGGTACGCCCCTGGACGCGGTTGGCCCGGCGGTGGCGGTGGAGCGGCTTGTCCGTCTTCCGGACGTCCGGCCGACGGTGCGCGAGGGCGTCCTCGAATCGTTCATCGTCCACGTCCTGATCTTCGGCAACGTGACGTTCGCCGGGGTGCCCGCCGACCTCGAGGCCGCCATCGGGCCCCTGACGGCCGGTCGCCCGCTGGTCGTCGAGTTCCCGGCCTTCGGCGGTGCCCCTGCGATCGAGGAGCGGACGGTCTGGGAGCAGACCTTCGGGCGGGTTCCCGTTGGGGCCTCGCTGCTCATGGCCGATTCGGAGGGGAACCTGGAGCTCGCCGACAACCAGGGCGACGCTGCCAGGCGACTCGGGCTGTCGCTCGACCGACCCGTTCGAATCCGCCCCGGCTGACCGGATGGTCGACGGCGCGTCGCCCCTCCTCGAGGTCGACGACCTGACCTTCCGCTATCGCCGGGCGACCGAGCCCGCTATCCGCAACATCTCGCTGGCCGTCGCTCCCGGCGAGGTGCTCCTCGTGGCCGGGCCCTCCGGCTGTGGCAAGAGCACGCTGATCCGGGCCATCAACGGCCTCATCCCGCACGCCTATCCCGGCGAGCTCGGCGGTTCCGTCCGCCTCCAGGGCCAGCTGACGACCGATCTCAAGCTGCGCGACATCGCCCGGACCGTCGGGACGGTGCTGCAGGACCCGGCCAAGCAGATCGTCGGAGCGACGGTCGAGGCTGAGCTGGCCTTCGGACCGGAGAACCTCGGCGTTCCGCGGGAGGAGATCCGCGAGCTGATCCGGACGGTCTCGGAACAGGCGGGCATCGAGCCGCTCCTGGGGCGCGAGACGGCCGCGCTGTCGGGCGGCGAACGTCAGCTGCTCGCGATCGCAGCGATCCTGATGATGGAGCCGCAGCTGTACGTCGTCGACGAGCCGCTGGCCAACCTGGACCCACTGAGCGCCGGCCGATTGCTGGCGATCCTGCGCGCTCTGGCCGACCGCGGGAACGCCATCGTGATCGTGGAGCATCGAGTCGAGGAGGCGCTCGAGCTGCGGCCTGACAAGGTCCTCTACCTTGATGCCGGCAGCACGATCTACCTGGGCCCGGTCGATGGATTCCTGCGGGTCGCCGACCCAAGAGCGGTCAAGCTCCCGTTCGACGTGGTCATGGCTCGGGCAAGGGCCGGCGGTCTCGACGCGGTGGGCGGCCCGCCCCAGGCGCCCGGTGGTCAGGCCCCCTCCTCGGCCGGTCAGGGGGCCGTCGACGATCCCCCGCGCCTCCAGTTCGACGGCGTCGAGGCGTCGATCGGAGACCATCGAATCCTCCACGGCGTCGACGCGAGGCTCGGCCGCACGGAGGTCGTGGCGGTGCTGGGGCCAAACGGCTCCGGCAAGACGACGGCGTTCCGGGCTGCCATGCAGCTGTTGCCCCTCGCCGCCGGGCGGATCCTCGTCGACGGTCTCGACTCGAAGGGTCGTGGAACGGTCAGCCTGGCGACGCTGTTCGGCTACGTCTTCCAGAGCCCGAGCCAGATGCTCTTCGCACGCAGCGTGCGGGAGGAGCTGGTCTTCGGCCCTGTCAACATGCGGCGCGACCCGGCCACCTTCGACGCGTTGATCGCCGACTGCCTGGCTCGGACGGACCTCGACGAGCTCGAGGGAATCCAGGAACGGCCGCCCCTCTCCCTGTCGTTCGGACAGCAGAAGCGGCTCGCCCTGGCGATCGCGCTCGCCCTTCAGCCGTCGACCCTGATCCTCGATGAGCCGTCAGCCGGCCAGGATCACCAGACGGCCGAGGCCTTCATGCGGGAGGTCCTGGCCATCCCCGGGCTCGAGAGCATTTACTTCATCACCCACGACGTAGACCTTGCATTGACGCACGCGGACCGTATCCTGCTCTTCAGGGACGGTCGGATCGTCGCCGACGGACCCCCGAACGAGGTCATCGTGGACGAGGCGCGCTGGCGGGCATGCAACCTGACTTCCACGTCGCTCATGCGGGCGAACACGCGCTGGGGAGGACGCGAGGACCGATTTCTCGATGCCGAGTCGCTGGCACTCCGGATCGTCGCGTCCGAGCGGGCCGCGCCTGTCGGGGCGGAAGGAGGGTCCGCGTCGGCTGACTGATTCTGCGCTGACTGATTCTGAAGAGGGATAGGAGGGATCAATGTCCACCATGACCATGCCGTCGCGGTCGAACCTCTGGGAGGTCACGTCGCGAACGATCGTGTATTCGGCCATCGGGGCGGCGCTGTACGGCATCCTGCTGGTCGCGCAGCTCCCGATTCCGGGCAGCACCGTGTCGGTACGGCCGGCCTTCGCGCTGGTTCCGTTCTTCGGCTACGCCTTCGGGCCGGTCGTCGGATTCTTCACCGGTCTCGTGGGTAACGGGATCGGCGACCAGATCTCGGGCTGGGGCGCCCTGACGTCCTGGAACTGGAGCATTGCCAACGGTCTCGTTGGCCTCATCGCCGGCCTCGCGCCGCTCTACCTGGCGTCGTGGGTCGCCGGCAACATCCGGCAGCGCGCCATCGGCGGCGCGATCGCCGGCGCCATCGCCGTCGTGATCGGGTTCCTCTTCATCTTCACCGACGTCATCCTCCAGGGCGTGACCGTCGGCGCGACGCTCACGCTCTACATCGAGGTTGTCGTGGGCGATTTGATCGGCACGATCATTCTCGTCCCGATCCTCGTGTACGCCTGGGAGCCGGTCAAGGCACAACTGGGCCGGTAAGGCCCGGGCACGGGGCGGCCCGTGAACATCGCCCCACGCTATCTGGGCCGGGGATCGTGGCTCGCACAGCGCGATCCCCGTGTCCTGATTCTCGTCGTCGCGATCTTCATCTTCACCGTCCTCCAGGTGTGGGACATTCGATTCGTCCTCGCCCTGCTCGTCATCTCGGTCGTCTACTACCGGTCCGCGGGGATTCCGGCTGCCCAGATTCGCCGTAACTGGACCATCGTCTTCGCGTTCATCGGGT
>JAXDKX010000263.1:0-3551 GCA_034666905.1 Chloroflexota bacterium
GCCGACGTCGTGACCGAGACGATCGTTGACCGTCTTGAAATCGTCGACGTCGAGGAAGAGCAGGCTGGTCTCCGCACCTCGGCGCGACCGCAGCGCATGCTCGAGGCGGTCCATCAGCAAGCGGCGATTGGGGAGGCCCGTGAGAGGATCGTGAAGGGCCTTGTGGGCGAGCTCGTCCTCGAGATCCTTCCGCTCGGTGATGTCGATCCCGGTCGCGATCGTGTAGCGAACGACCGCATCGTCGTCGCGAACCACGGTATTCGACCAGGCAATGTGCCTGCGGGTCCCATCCTTGCGCAACCAGTCGTTCTCGCGCTCGTGCGCGGGCCCGCCGGTATGGAGACCGCCGATCCCGACGAGGACCTCCTGGCGCTGCTCGGGAGGAATCAGGAAATCGAGCGAGCCACGCGCGTCGATCTCGGCCGTGCTGTAGCCGCTGACCGCGCTGGCGGCGGCATTGAATCGAACGAGCCGACCGTCGGCGCCGACCACGATGACGATCGCGCCGACGGCGTCGAGGATCGCCGAGATGAAATCCTTCTCGTCGACGAGCCGTTGTCCCTGGAAGCCGCGTGCGACAGCCCCGGCGAGGCGGTCGGCGACGGCGAGCACGGCCGCAAAGTCGGTCTCGTCGAGCCTGGCCTCCGCGGTGGACTGGACATCCAGGACCCCGAGCAGGCGTTCCCCGTCGAGCATGGGCACGCAGATCTCGCTGTTGACGGCGGGATCGCCAACGATGTAGTCGGGATCGTTGGCGACATCGATCACGAGCTCGGGCGTGCGGCGTCGGACGACCCGGCCAACGAGCCCAGCCACGGGGTCGAGCGGCGGGACCAGCTCGCGAGCGCCGCGCTGTGCCCCGATCTTCAGGCCCTCGCCGTCCGCGACGCAGATCGTGACGTGGTCGTATCCGAATTGATCGGCAAGGATCGAGGCGACGGCCTCGAGCGTGGCGCCGCCCGGCCCTGAGAGGGCCAGCTCCCGGCCCGCCTCCTCGACGCCGCCGAGCTGGCGGGCCCGGCGCTCGACGGATCGAAGCGCGTCGCGCATACCTCCGAGCACGCGTTCGCGGTCGCGCAGGAGCAGGCGCTGTCGCACGACCGAGCCAACGACGATGAAGCCGATCGAGCCATTGATCACGAGGCGGAAGGTCAGGTCGGCAACGACGATCTGGGCCGGCAGGAGGATCAGCGGCACGATGGCGACGGCGGTCAGCGGGATCAGGTCGCGAAGCTGCTGGGCGCGTCTCGCGTAGCCCGGGCTGTCGTCGGTCGCGTCGGACCAGGTGGCTGTGCCGAACGCCCCGATGAGGACGCCCGCCGAGATGAGCGAGGCGAACGGCCAGCTGCCAACAACGCCTGCGAGCTCCGACTGCCCGATATAGCCGACCCCGACGAGGACCATGGCAAGGAGGATGGCGCAGGCGCCGACGAGCTTGAGGGGGACGCGAAGCGCCAGGTCGAGCAGTGCGGTTGAGGCGAACATGGCGAGGAAGACCAACGCATAGACGAGGAGCGGCAGCTGTGCCGGGTTCTCGATCACGCCACCGCCGAACAGCGCCAGCAATGTCGCAGCGACCGCTACGCACACGACCGCGGCATCGAGGTAGACGCTCAACTCGGCTCGGCGATGGAGCCGGCCCCGGAGCGTCGCCCGATACATACCGAGGACACCCACGACGACGAGCACGAGCCCGAGGTCAGCCGGAATGGCGCCCACGATGCCCGAAAGGTCGAGGTCCCGAAGGAGTTCCGTCGCCAGCCAGGCGGCAAACGCCACGCTGAACCAGCCGCGGACCTCGCGAGTTCGACCGGCCGTTCCCCGGCAGCTCTGGGCCGTGATCGCGACGCCCAGGATGGCGGCGATAGTCAGCTGAACGCGCTGCCAGAGGAGCTCCTGCCCGGCAGGCACGATCGCTGCGAGCACGGTCGGGATGCCAACGAGCGGCACGGCGAGGAGCAGGAGGGTCCTGGCCGAAGCCCCGATGTCGAGGCGAGGGCCGAACAGCACCCGGTGAAGGCTGCCGGTCATGGTGACGCTTGTATCGATGGGCACGGCGCGAGCATGCGAGCGCGGAACCCGGCTGTCCCCTCTCCAATAGTTTAGGAATGCGTCCCCGGCGACGAGCGCGCAACGATCGTCGAGGTCAGGGCGCCGAGGCGCTCGACCCGCAGGGTTACGCGGTCGCCCGGCTCCAGGTAGCGACCGAGCGTGGCGTCGCGCACCTCGAGCAGGCAGCCGCTCCCGACAGTCCCGCTGCCGACGAGGTCGCCAGGCCGGAGGCGCGCATCCGCCGACGCCCGTGCGAGCAGCTCGCCGAACGAGAACTGGGCGTCGCACCAGCGGCCCCGGCTCGTCTCGTTGCCGTTGACCTCCGCGGTCATCGCCAGGTCGTAGCCGGTCGTTCGGCGGACGTCGGCCAGCTCGTCGGGCGTGACGACATACGGGCCGAACGAGCTGGCGAAGTCCTTGCCCTTGGCCGGCCCCAGGCGGAGGACGGTCTCCTCCCGTTGCAGGTCGCGCGCCGACCAGTCGTTGAAGATCGTGAAGCCACCGATCGCATCCTCCGCGCGGTCCGGGGCAAGGTCCAGGGCCGGCGTGTCAATTAGTGCCGCGACTTCCAGCTCGTAGTCCAGCTCGGCCGATGCCGCCGGGCACCAGACCGGATCGTCCGGGCCCCGGATCTCCGAGACGTTGCCGAAGTAGAAGACCGGCAGGCGGTACCAGGCCTCGGGGACCTCCCCGCCACGACGCTCCCACATCGTGCGGACGTGGCCTTCGAAGGCGTAGAAATCGCGCACCGACGGGGGCCGAAGGATCGGCGGGCCGAACGCGAGGTCATGGGCGTCGAGAACGGCATCGTCATCGTCCGACCTCGGCACGAATCCTTCGACGAGCTCCCGAAGCGACTCGATCCGAAGCTCGCGGCCCAGGTGATCGTCCAGCGTCGCGATCGGCTGGCGGTGGAGCGTGGAGTTGTGCGCGAGCCGCGGATCGGCCGCGATCGCGCGTCGTCGCGCGACTTCCAGCTCGAGCCAGCGCCGGGGCGTCTCGCCGGCATCCAGCGCTGCCGCCAATCGCCAGGGCGACCCCGTGGCGGCATGCCGTTCGCGAACGTGAGCGACCTTCATGGCTCGCCAGTCTAGCCAGCTGACCCTGCGAGGGGCCGCGGCCCCATCGTCGCGCTACAGGTTCCCGCGCTTGGCCTGCTCGCGTTCGATGGCCTCGAACAGCGCCTTGAAGTTGCCCACGCCGAATCCGCGGGAACCGTGGCGCTCGATGATCTCGAAGAAGAAGGTGGGCCGATCCTGCACCGGGCGGGTGAAGATCTGGAGGAGGTAGCCCTCCTCGTCGCGATCGGCCTCGATGCCGAGCTCCTCAAGCGTCTGGATGGGGACGCCGACATCGCCGACGCGATCGGCCAGGTTGGCGTAGTACTCGTGCGGCAGGCCCAGGAATTCGACGCCGTTGTCGCGCAGCTGGCGGACCGTCGAGACGATGTCCTCGGTGCGCATCGCGATGTGCTGGCAGCCCGGCGATCCGTACCAGTC
>JAXDKX010000264.1:0-2954 GCA_034666905.1 Chloroflexota bacterium
CGGACTGTCAAGGAGGAGCTCCGGTCCAATCTCCTGGGACGCCTGGCGATCGGCGGCGAGGTCCTGCCCGGCGTCGTGGGCTACGAGGATTCGGTCGTTCCGGCCATCGAGAACGCGATTCTCGCCGGCCAGGACCTGGTCTTCCTCGGCGAGCGCGGCCAGGCCAAGACCCGGATGGCGCGCCTGCTGGTGGGGCTCCTCGACGAATTCCTCCCTGTCGTCCGCGGCGGTGAGCTCAACGACGACCCTTCGGCCCCGGTCAGCCCCGCGGCTCGCGCGATCGTCGAACGGGACGGCGACGCGACCGCAATCGACTGGCTGCCGCGCCACCGACGCTACGCCGAGAAGCTGGCCACCCCGGACATCACGATCGCCGACCTGATCGGCGAGGTCGACCCGATCAAGGTCGCCGAGGGCCGCTATCTGTCCGACGAGCTGACGCTCCACTACGGGTTGATCCCGCGCGCCAATCGCGGGATCGTAGCGATCAACGAGCTGCCGGACCTGGCCGAGCGGATCCAGGTCGGCTTGCTCAACATCCTGGAGGAACGAGACGTCCAGATCCGCGGCTTCGTCGTCCGTCTGCCCCTGGATCTCTACGTCGTGGCCTCGGCCAATCCCGAGGACTACACCTCGCGCGGCCGGATCATCACGCCGCTCAAGGATCGCCTCGGCTCGCAGGTCCGCACCCACTATCCGCGTACGCTCGAGCACGAGATGGCGATCGTCCGCCAGGAGAAGCACCGTTTCACGGCCGAGGACGGCACGCCGCCGGTCGTCGTCCCACCGTTCATGGAGGAGCTGGTTGCCGAGTTGACGCACCTCGCCAGGCGGTCGCCGGAGATCAGCCAGCGCTCAGGCGTCAGTGTCCGCGTCTCGGTCGCCAACGCTGAGGTCCTCGAGGCCGCGGCGCTCAAGCGCGCCGTTCGTCTCGGCGAGCCGCTCGGTTCGCCGCGCGTCTCCGACCTCGGCGCCGTCGTTGCCTCGACGGTCGGCAAGGTGGAGCTCGAGTCGATCGGCGACGAGACGCCCGAAGAGCGAATCGTCGAGCGGCTGATCACGAAGGCGCTCCACACGACGTTCAGCCGGCGCGTCTCGATCGACGAGCTGGAAGGTGTCATCGAGGCCTTCGAGGACGGCTTCGTGGTCGAAGCCGGCGACCGGACACCGTCCGGGGAGTACGTCGCCTGGATGCACGAGGTTCCGGGCCTGGCCGCGTCGGTTCGACGGCTGGGCACCTTCGACGTGACCGACGGTGCCGAGGAGCCGGCGGTGGTCGCGTCGGCCGTCGAGTTCCTGCTCGAGGGCCTCCACCTGGCCAGGCGCCTCAACAAGGACCGCATCCCCGGAGGGACCGTCTACCACCGATGACCGCGTACTCGCCGGATCCGCGGGACCTGGCGCCACCCTCGACGGCGAAGCCGCCCCTCCGCGCCCTCGACGAGGGTCCGGTCGCCCAGGCCCGCTATTCGGCCTGGGATGGGAGCCAGGTCGTAGCCGATCTCGATGCGGACGAGATCCTCGCGGCGCTCGCGGACGACGTGATGGCCGAAGGCGACCTGGCCGAGGCGTTGCGCCGCCTCATGGAGCGAGGCTGGCGGACCGGCGACCCGACCCGCGGGGAGATGCCCGGCCTGCGCGACCTGATGGAACGGCTCGAGCGCCGGCGCGAGGAGCTGCTCGAGCGCTACCAGCTTCGTGACGTCCTGTCGGACATTCGACGCGAGCTGGACGAGATCGTCGCGCAGGAGCGGACCGGCGTCGAGCGCCGGCTCGACGAGGCCTCGAGCGCGAAGGACCCGGCCACCGACGCCGATCTTCGCTCGATGTTGCGCGACGTCGCGGCCCGCCGGCTGGACAAGCTCGACAGCCTCCCGGAGGACATGGGCGAGCGGATCCGCGGACTCCAGGACTACGACTTCCTCGAGCCCGCTGCTCGCGAACGGTTCGACGAGCTGGTCAAGCGGCTTCAACAGCAGGTCCTGGATCAATACGTATCGGGGATGTCGGAGGCGATCCGGTCGATGAGCCCGGACGACCTGGCCGCCAACCGCGAGATGGTCCGCGACCTCAACGAGCTGATTCGCGAGCGGATCGGTGGCGGCGACCCGGACGCGTCCGCGTTCCTCGCCAAGCACGGCCAGTTCTTTCCGGGAGCGCAGACCTTCGACGACGTCATCGATCAGCTGGCGCAGCGGATGGCCGCCATGCAGTCGCTCATGCGCTCGATGAGCCCGGAGCAGCGGGCCGAGCTCCAGTCGATGATGGAAGCCTTGCTGCGCGACGATCGACTGCTCATCGACCTTGCCCAGCTCGCGTCGAACCTCGACCTGCTGCTACCCGGCGGACTTGGCGACCGGGTGCCGTTCGGTGGCGATGAACCGCTCGGGCTCGACGGCGCGTTGAGCCAGATCGCGCGGCTCCAGGCCATGGACCAGCTCGAGGACGCCCTTTCCGACGTGGAGTCGCCGGAGGACCTGGCAGGGATCGATCGCGCCGAGGTCCGGGATCTGCTGGGCGACGAGGGCGCTCGGGAGCTCGACGCCCTGGACAACCTGGCGCGACGACTCGAGGACGCGGGGTACCTGACCAACGACGAAGGGCAGCTCACGCTGACCGCCCGGGGCAGCCGGCGCATCGGCCAGAAGGTGCTGGACGACCTGTTCGCCCGGTTGCAACGCGACGCGTTCGGCGGCCACCGGATCGATCGGGCCGGCCGCGGAGGCGAGCGCGAGGAGACCTCCAAGCCCTATGAGTTCGGTGACCCGTTCCACCTCGACCTGCGCGGGACCCTGTTCAACGCGCTGGGGCGCGAGGAGAATGCGCCCCGCATCCGGCAGGCGAATGGACGGATCCACCTCGAACCGTCCGACTTCGAAGTCCATCGGACCGAGCAGCTGACCCAGACGTCGACGGTCCTGCTGGTGGACATGAGCCGATCGATGCTGCTGCGT
>JAXDKX010000265.1:0-4422 GCA_034666905.1 Chloroflexota bacterium
GTGCTGAATTGGGCGAACGTGTTACCGGCATCGTTCGAGCAGCCAACCGTGATTCCCTGCGGCCCGTTGTGGTAGCTGATGCAAACTTTGGAAGCGCCGTCGGCGGCGATCCACTCGCGATCGTCGAGCGTCTCGGGCGTCGTGATCGGGTGAAGGGTCCACGTTGCACCACCATCAGTGCTCGTCGAGACGTCGATGTTGGCAAGGGTCAGGCTCGAAACGTAGACGTTGTACTGGCCTGAACCGTTCTTGGCCGTAGCCACGGCGAGGTCAGTGTCCCCACCGCCCGGTGCGAACCCGGTGTCCTCGGTTCCCGAGAGGGTGTTCGGCGACAGGAGTGTCGCGTAGTGGCGACCACCGTCGATCGATTTCCAGGCGAGGGTTCCACCGCCCAGGCCATTCTCCGAGCTTGCGTAGAACGCGCCGTCACGAGACGCCCGAATCGCGGGCTCGGCGGCGAAATTCGTGCAGGCGCCGCCGGCGCCCGGGCAGACGGTCCCCACCGGCTGTGGCGGCGTTGCGGCAAGGCTGAAGCTCACGAACTGGCCGCCCGCCGGCTTTGCTGCATCGGCAGCGGAGATCGAAGCCGCCAGCAGGAGCGCCAGGGTGGCGGCTGTGGCGGTCAATCGCCGGCCGCGGGTCGTGGCGGCGCGGGACAGGGGCAGGCTCGGCAACGGGACGCTGGGCATCGCAAACCTCCGAGATGCTCATCCACATCTCGCCGGCAACTCCGGCGAGGCGCGTCCCGGCGTTCGTTCGGATTTGACGGAACGTCGCGTTAAGGCAGGTCTATTCGTCCGTTCATCACCGGAGCGATTCATGGCAACGCATCTGGATCGCAGATGCGTTGCACGTCGTGCTTGAATGGCCGCTGGATACGTTCCAATAGACTTGGTCGTCGACCGCACGACCAGCCCCCGTCCCCGTAGCTCAGTGGACAGAGCAGCCGCCTTCTAAGCGGAAGGTCCCAGGTTCGAATCCTGGCGGGGGCGCCATCGCCGACTTAGCCGCCATCACAGAGCCTCCGGCATACGCTGTTTCCGCCTGCGTCCGCACCGAACCAGAGTCAGCCACTTGTCCCGACCTGTGTGGTCCATGTTGTCGTGCGGTTAGGGTGGCCTCCGAGCGGACGAGCGCGTCGGTCGGCGGACGCTTGCCGAAAGTGTGAGCCGTAACATCGCCCCCGCGGGCGCGTCCCACGAGCGGTTCAGCCCATTGGCGCCTCGTGCGCACCACCTTGGAAAGGAACGGTCTCCTGTCTAACCGCATCCTGCTTGCGGTGGTACTTCGCCCGATGAGCGTCGGCCCACGATCTCGGGCGCCCCATGGGCGCGCCCTTCCCGCCGCGGTGGTCACGCCGGTTCTGAGTCGATAGGACGTCCGTTGAAGCCCGGGCTTCGATCCACGGCCGTTCTGCTCCTCGCAGCATTGTTCGCTGCATCATGCGGGACGACGCTGTCTCCATCGCCGAGGGTCTCCGGGACGACACGATCTGCCCCCACGCTGACCTTGTCGCCGTCGCCGGCGCCGACGACTGCAACGCAATACCCGTCCAGCCAGGAATCGACACCCGCACCTGCGTCGCCAACAGCGGCAACTGGGTGGCCGTATATGGCAGTTGGATTGAGCCAACTGGTGTTTGGACTCGACGGAACCGCCTACTTGCTGGCCGACACGCGCGGTGCGGACGATGAGCTTCAGAGAACCCTGACCGCGCTCGGAAGATCCGGCCATGTCAAGTCCGGATGGCCGATCAAAGGAGCAGTTGGCTCCGATTTCGAACCGCCGGCCGCAGGACCCGATGGGTCCCTCTATGTGGAGGAATGCGGAGCGAGCCCGGTCGGTTGCGTCCTTCACCGGTTTGGTGCCGATGGCGTGGAGCCACCCGGCTGGCCGTTCGAGGTCCCGACGTCATCGGCGTGCGTCTCCGGCGACCAATGCTCGTCCTACCTGGTCATCGGAGCGGGAGGGACCGCTTACCTCAGCAGCTGGCATCAGACGCGGAACCAGACGCAGCTCATCGCGATCGACGGCGACGGCAAGGTCGTGCCCGGATGGCCGGTCGCTGTCGACGACTCGTACGGATACTGGGCGGAACCGGAGCTGGGTGCCGACGGAACGCTGTTCATCCTCTCCGGGTTCGACGAGCGTGAAAACGCGTGGACAAGCCTCTCCGCCTTCGCCGCTGACGGGAGCCCACGTCCCGGCTGGCCGGTCTCGTTAGCCGCTATCGCGGGCTTCCGAGTCGGGCCGCATGGCACCGTCGTCGTCGTGTCATTCGCGCCGCTCGCCGATCCATCCCAGGGGGGACTCTGCTCGGACGCGAGTCGGACAGTCTTCACAGTCCTTGGCGCCGACGGGCGGACGCTGCCCGGCTGGCCACGTGGGTCGAAGGGACGTGCCTCGGCGCCGGTCATCGACGCAGAAGGCGCGGACTACTACCTCTCGGCTCTCGGCAATGTGTACGCCCACGACCGCTCAGGTACCGTAAAGGCCGGGTGGCCCGTGTCCATTCCGGAGGTGTATCCCGGCTGTGGCTCCTATGGCCCGTATCTGGGTCCCGATCGAACCGTCTACGTCCTCGGCGTTGAGGTCGACGCCATCCTTCCTGATGGCTCAGGTTGGCGTTATCGACCAACCGGCGGGCTCCGTTGGCCCTGCTTCGACAATGATTGTGTCCAGGTCGCGGCAGCCCCGGCATTTGGTCCGGACGGTACGGCCTATATTGCCGTGCCCCACGGCGACTCGTCCGAGCTGGTCGCGCTCGACCATGACGGTCTGGTGAAGCCGGGATGGCCCTATCCGTTGCCGGTCGATCCGACGAAGACTTCGGCACCCGTGCTGACCGTCTCCCCCGATGGACGGCTGTACGTGGGGCTTGGTGACACCATGGTCCTGGCACTCGATCCCGATGGGCAGATCTCCGACTAAAGCCGCGTCACGGTGCGGACTGGCCGTTGACGGTCCGAGTGTCAGGCTGATCGCGTCTCGGCCTCCAGCCATTCGTTGCGAGCGGTCCACGTCTGCCTCGGCAATGCGTACGCTGTTGGCCTGATGGAGTTCCAGGACTACTACGCCGTGCTCGGCGTCCCAAAGACTGCGACGGTCAAGGAGATCCGGACCGCTTACCGGAAGCTGGCTCGGCAGCACCATCCCGACGTCAACCCGGGGAACAAGACGGCGGAAGACCGCTTCAAGCAGGTCAACGAGGCGTATGAGGTCCTGTCCGATCCCGAGAAGCGCAAGAAGTACGACGAAGTCGGGGAGCACTGGCGCGAATACGAGCAGTACCAGCGCGCCCGGGAGTCAGGCGGGGCTGCGCAGCCGTTCGACTGGGGCGCCCCGTCCGGGCAGGGGCCGGGCGGGGCCCGCTACGAGTACCGCACCGTCAATGACGAAGACCTTCGCGACATGTTCGGCGACGAGTCCCCGTTCTCGGACTTCTTCGAGAGCATGTTCGGCCAGGCGGGCGCGGCGCAGAAAGGCAGACCAGTTGGCCGTACTCCGCGGGCGGGGGCCAGGCCAGGGGTGGATCTCGAGCAGCCTGTCGAGGTGAGCCTCGCGGATGCCTATCGCGGGACGAGGCTCCAGCTCGAGATCCGATCGCAGGACGGCAAGACCCGGCGCCTCGAGGTCAAGATCCCGCCGGGCGTCCGGACCGGCTCGCGGGTCCGGATCGGCGGGCAGGGCGGTCCGGGCGGTGGCGGAGGAGCCGCGGGCGATCTCTTCCTCGTGATCACCGTCCGTCCCGATCCGCGCTTCGACCGACGCGGCGACGACCTGGATGTCGAGGTGAAGGCGCCCCTCGAAACGTTCCTCCTTGGCGGCGAGGCGCACGTTCCGACCCCCGATGGCAGAACCCTTGCCTTGAAGATCCCGCCTGGGACTCAGGATGGGCGGGCGTTCCGGCTGCGTGCGCAGGGGATGCCGCATCTGGGAGGCAAGGGCCGGGGCGACCTGCACGCTCGCCTCCACGTACGCCTGCCGGTACGGTTGACACGACGCCAGCAGGAGCTCGCGCGTGAGTTCGTCCGTGCCGGAACGGACGAAGCCGAGGAAGCGGAGCCCTCATGACCGATAGACCGCGCCAGTTCTACCGCCTCGAGACCGCTGCCGCGCTCGTTCGCCTTCCGCCAGCCAGGATCCGGCGCTATGTCCGCATCGGACTCGTTCGGCCCGTCCGCGTTGCCGGGCGAACCGCGATCTTCGGCGATGAGGAGCTCGCGCGGCTGCGCAAGATCTCGCGCCTGGGCGATCACCTCGGCCTCAACGACGCGGGGATCGAAGTCGTTCTCCGGCTGCTCGATGAGATCGAGCGGCTTCGCGAGGCCGTTGATGCGCGTTCCGGCGCGCCCGACGAACGGGCATGACGCCGCCGATCAACACCCTCGGGTAGCGACCGAGGCCCGTATCAGCGGCGGC
>JAXDKX010000266.1:0-3084 GCA_034666905.1 Chloroflexota bacterium
ATTGTCGAATCGGATCAGCAGGTTCTTGCCCATCGACTCGACCGCGGTGATCTCGTGCCCGACGACACGGCCGACCTGGGGGACCGGCCCGGGACCGCCGGTCCGTGCCGCGCTGACCTTCCGCCCGACGAGGTATGGCCGCAGCCCGGCCGCGGTCCGAAACAGCGTGTCGCCTTCGGGCACCCCGGATTACCTGGCGCCAACCGGTCGCGTGGAGCGCAGCGCGAGGCCCCGGTAGCCGGCGACGAAACCTGCCTCGAGGAGTCCCGTCCGGAACGGCGAGACGGCAACGACGTCGCCGTCCACCTTGCGAATGAGCAGCTCGCGCATTCGTCCGTCCGCGACCAGGATGCCAAGGCCGCGTGCCGCGACCAATCCCACGGCCGCGTCGTCGGCTGCCGGCAGCGTCTGGATCGTCGATCCGCCGCGCTCCAGGTAGAGGGCGGCAATCCCATCGACGAGCACGACATACGCCCCGGCCGCGCGCTGGAGCGGACGCCGGTCGCCGTCCCCGCGCCGCGGCCAGGAAAGTGCCGCGCCATACGGGTTGGCGGGATCTGCGGCAGCCAGCACGTGAACGGCACCCGACGTCGGCGGGTCCGCCGGCTCGCGCACCGCGCGCAGGCGATCCAGCGCGCCCGCGAGCGCGAACTGCGCCGCGCCGAGGCCGTCGACGAAGTACCCGCGCCGGATTCGACCGGCATCCTCCATTGCCCTGAAGACCGGGTAGACCCCGCTGAACCCGCCGTCGACCGATTCGGCCGCCACCGCTTCGCGGGTCACGACGCCATGCCGCTCGAGCAGCGACAGGCTGATCGCGTGCAGGCGCTCCGTCGCCGTCGGGGCGATCGCTTCGGCTTCCACGAGGGACCAGCGTCCGGCCGCCTCGGGCGGTCCGAGCGAGGTGAGCCGGCCCGGCCGGACGCCGCGCCGCGCGCCGCTTCCCGTCCGCTTCCAGCGCAGCGCCCGGAGCGGCGCGAAGGTGTCGTTGGTGACCTCGCCCGCCCAGACGAGATCCCACAGCGCATCGAGGACGTCGCGATCCCGTCCGCCGCCCGCAGCCGCGAACAGCTCCCGATAGAACGACGCCCCGCGCCGAGCCAGGTGATCGCGGATGGCCTGGTGGCGCGGATCGTCAGGGCGCTCCGTCGCGTCCGGCAAGCCGAGCGGACGCAGGATCTCGCGGCCCGGCCGCACCAGGACGACCCGCCCATCATCCCGTCCGAGGCTGCCGCGCCCGATCCACGCCACCTCGCCGAGCGAGCCCAGCTCGTCCAGGAGCCTCGGCAGGTACCCGGGGATGCGCGCCGGCAACACGTCACGCTCGAGGACGGAGGCGGGAATCGGGAGACCCGCCAACTGGTCGACCACCTGGGCGAGGCGCTCGAGCGCCGCCGAGCCCCGGAAGGACGTGACCGGCGCCCCGACAGCCATCACGCCGTGCCATTCAGGGAGGAACCTCGCCAGGGCGGCCGGATCGACCGGCTCGACCTCGCGCCGCAATCGGGCAAGCGACCGTCGTCGCAGGAGCCGCAGGACTTCGGGGTCGCACCACTCCCGCTCGGCGCCGCCAGGGCGGAATTCGCCGCGCAACAGGGATCCGGCGGCGAGAAGCCGCTCGAGGGCATCCTCGACAACCGCGATCGGGAGCCCCCAGCGGCGTGCCGGCTCGGGCGTGAGGAACGGCCCGTGCGTCCGGGCCCAGCGGGCGAGGAGTCCGTCGAGCGCGCCGGAGACCAGGCCGAGGAAGGCCGCGGGGACACCGACCGGAGGCGCGATCCCGACACCGTCGCGGTAGCGCGCGACATCCTCGATCGCGATCCACCGATCGTCGCCGGCGATTCGGGTGCGAACCGCCCGTCGAGCGGTCCCCAGCTCGGCCAGCCACGGGTCGGCGGCGGCCGCGCCGCCGTCGGTTCGGGCGGCGACCTCGTCGGGCGCGAGATCACCGAGCCGGCGGAGCAGGTCGTGGATGCCGTCGAGGGTCGTGGCCTGTCGGTCCTCGGTGAGGAGCTGAAGGCTGAGCTCGAGGTCGGCCAGGGCATCGGGATCGAGCAGCTCGCGCAACTCCTCCTGCCCCAACAGCTCGCGCAGGAGGTCCCGGTCGAGCGTGAGCGCACCGGCTCGACGTTCGGCCAGGGGCGTGTCCCCGTCGTACATGTAGGCGGCGACATAGTCGAACAGGAGGCTGCTCGCGAACGGCGAGGCCCGCGCGGTTTCGACCGAGTGGATGACGATCTCGCGACGGGCGACGCCGCCCAGGATCTCGCGCAGCGCCGGCAGGTCGAAGACGTCGGACAGGCATTCCCGGTAGGTCTCGACCAGGATCGGAAAGCTCCCGTAGCGGGATGCGACGGCGAGCAGGTCGGCCGCCCGCTGGCGCTGCTGCCAGAGCGGCGTCCTCGTCCCGGGCCGGCGCCGTGGCAGGAGCAGAGCGCGTGCCGCATTCTCCCGGAACCGGCTGGCGAACAGGGCGGAGCTCGCCAACCGGCCGACGACGAGGTCCTCGAGCTCATCAGGATCGGGAAACAGCAGGTCCTCGATGCCGTCGAGCGGCGCGTCGCCCTCTGGCAACCGAATGGCGATCCCGTCGTCCGACCAGATCGTCTGCACCTCCATCCCGAGTCGCTCGCCGATTCGTGCCTCGACCGCCAGCGACCATGGCGCGTGGACCCGGCCACCGAAGGGCGTCAGCAGGCAGAGTCGCCAGTCGCCCAGCTCGTCACGGAAGCGCTGGACCACGATCCGCCTGTCCGTGGGCAGCGTCCCGGTCGCCTCGCGTTCGTCGTCGAGGTAGGCGAGCAGGTTGACGGCCGCGCGCTCGTCGAGATCGTGCCGCTCCCGGAGCCGGGTCGAGGCCGCCAGCCGGCCGCGCTCCCCGCGCGCGAGGTCCGCCTCGAGCTCGCCGACGAATGCGCCCAGCGCCCGGCCGAGCTCGACCGGTCGGCCGACGGCATCCCCGTGCCAGAACGGGAGCTTGCCCGGGACGCCGGGCGCCGGGCTGACGATGACCCGATCGTGCCCGATCTCCTCGACGCGCCAGCTGCTGGCGCCCAGCACGACCACGTCGCCGTGCATCCCGGC
>JAXDKX010000267.1:0-3587 GCA_034666905.1 Chloroflexota bacterium
GCGTCCGTTCCCTGGTCAACGCTGAGACGATCTGCCCCAGCTGCTTCGGATTCAAGGTTGACTCGAACGACGCCAGGTCGTCCGGCTCGATCAGGGTCATTGCGAGCGGCGTCGTCCGGTCGCGGCCCAGATAGCGGAGCTGGGTCGCTCGCCAGCCACCACCACGGACATACGGGACCTCCTGTCCGCCTCCGAGTCCCATCGTCGGGACCGTAACGGTCGAGCCGTCGGGGCGATTGAACGGCCTCGGCGCCGTCAGGCTCGTGGGGAACGGCACCTCCCAGTTGGCCTTGAGGTAGATCGCGTTCACGAGGTACAGGCGCGCGCTGCTGCTCACGTCCTGCAGGAGCTCGGGGATCCGCTTCGCCGTCTTCTGGCTCACCCACGCATTGATCGTCTGGAGCGCGGCCTCTGGATGTCCGGCATAGTCGACGAGGTTGAGGCCGGCTCCGAACGCTGACGCAAGTGCGTCGAGGTAGGCCGGCTCAATGGACCAGCCTTGCTGGGCGAACGATGCGTTTGCGACCCTGAGCGCGAGCTGGTGGGGTTTGCGCTCGTCGTCCAGGTAGGTGCCGTCGCGCGACGCGAGCGCCTGGTCGAGCGAGTTGAGCCCGCTCCGGAGCGTGTCCCAGCCGCTCGTATGCAGGACCGTGTCCATTTGCGAGCTCGTCGCCTCGCGGGCGCCGGCACGAGCCATGCCCAACGCGAGGGCGATGCTCATCGGCGAGAACACCACGTTCCTTTCGCGAAGGTGCAGGTTGGGTTCAGCGAGCATCTCGCGGTAGAGGTCCAGCCCGAACGCCGAGACCGACGAAGCCGCCGCGCTTGCGTCCGCCGCGTTGGCCGGAGCGCGCGCCACGTCCGAGGTCGCGAGTTCGAGCCCTGCAATCGTCGGAGCGGCGAGGGCGAGCCACGGCTGGCCGTCGTGGTCCGCCATCGCGACCCAGCCGTGATCGACCCGGTTGTAGGCATCCAGCAGGGGAAATCCGACCGGAGCCACGTCGTACCACACGTAATCGGAGGCGCTGACCGGCCCACCCATGACGCGGAGCTGCGTCCCGAGCGGCAGGAGCGGCTCGTATTTGCGCGATTCGTCGCTGATGCCTGGAGCTGAGCGGACCCGCAGGTTGTCGGAGACTGTCACGACCGTGGACCCGAGAAATGGGTCGACCAGAGATGAAGACGCGTGGTCGGTGGGGACCGCGGTGGCCGACGGCGCCGCGGCCGAGGAGGCGGCGCTCGATGCGGCCGGAGATGGCGTCGGAACGGACGACTCGCAGCCCGCGACCGAGAGCACGACGAGGAGAACTGCGAGGTTGACGCGACGAACCATGGGGCCTCCTTGCGGGAGACATGACGTTTGCCCCGCGCAACCCGTTACCGGTCGAAGCCTACCCCTCCATCGAGCCCTCAGCCGGCGTGTGGGCCGATCAGGCTCCCTGTTTCGGCGGGACCGGCGTGAGCCGAATGACCGGGATCTCACGGCCGGCCTGTTCCGGATACGGGCCAAACCACGGCAGCGCCGCGACATGCCGATCCCAGAGCCGAGTTCGATCCGGCTCCCTAACGATCGAGGCCCTCGCTGGGACGGTGCGATTGGCGATCTCGACCGTTACGTCGGGGTTCCTCGTGACGTTACGGACCCAGGCGGGATCCTTGGGAGACCCACCGGCCGTCCCAGCGACGACGTAGTCCCC
The DNA here is from genome assembly GCA_034666905.1 of Chloroflexota bacterium. Classification (GTDB taxonomy): domain Bacteria; phylum Chloroflexota; class Limnocylindria; order Limnocylindrales; family CSP1-4; genus SPCO01. Next base: position 1,698 of record JAXDKX010000267.1, read on the forward strand.
GCCGTCGCGAGACCAGGTCAGGACGGCCCGCCTCGGGTCTCCGGTCACGGCTCCCGTCGAGGTCATGATCAACAGCGGATGACCGGCGAGCGGCCCGCTCGTGACCACGCCGTCGTGTGCACGCATGTCCGCGATCACCCCGTCCTCGAAGCTTGCTTCGCCCTCGGTCATCGTTGGCCCTCCGCCAGTGTTGAGGTCGTTCTGTGGACTATTACCCGTTGCGTGCGCAACGATCTCACGATCCTGGCCATCCTGCCGGCGGCTGCCCTGCGGGTGTGGCGCTAGCCCTCCATCCGGAGCTCTTCGAAGTCGAGCTCTCGTTCGATTGCGCGGAGCGTGTCGTCGTTGATCTCGCGCCGGTCCCGAAGCTCGATGACAGCGGTTCGTTGTGCCGTGATGACGCCCCGCTGGATCTCCTCGTGCTCGATCCGCTCCTGGCGGCGCTCCGCGGTCTCCTCGGGATCCTCGGTCGCGAGGTGCTGGGAGCGATCCCTTAGGCCGGACTCGAGCCGGTCGAGCAGCGGTTGATGATCCTGCCAATTCGGACGGGCCCGGGCGATCTCGTCCAGTCCGGCCTGGTAGGCGGCTGCCCGGGCTCGCGTCGGCTCGTCTCCGTCGGGCTCGGCGCCGTCCCAACGCGCGCGACGCAGCACGAACGGCAGGGTCAACCCCTGGCCGACGAGCGTGACGAGGATGACCGCGACGGTCAGGAGCAGGATCAGGTCCCGCTCAGGAAAGGTGGCCGGCAGCGCGAGTGCCGCCGCCAGTGAGACGGCGCCACGGAGCCCGGCCCAGCTCACGACGAAGGTGAGGCGGGTGGCGAGACCCGGATCCGTCCTTGCGATGATCTGGCGCGGAGACCCGGGCAGGTAGCTGCTCGCGAAGACCCACATGATCCGGGTGACGACGACCACGACGCACACCAGGGCGACCTGCCCTAGGACCTCGGCCGGCGGCCGGCTCCCGACCGCCCGAAGGATCCCCGGCAGCTCTGCGCCGACGAGCACGAACACGAATCCGTTGAGCACGAACCCGACCATCTTCCAGGTGCTGAGCCAGAGCACGCGACTGCTCGGCGTGAGCACCTTGCCCAGCCGGCTCCCGATCACCAGACCGGCGGCCACGGCCGCGAGCACGCCGGACAGCCCGAGCCGGTCGGCCGGCAGATAGGCAATGAACGGGATGACCAGAGAGATCAGGACCTCGATCGGCGGGTCGTCGAGGCGTCGGAGGATCTCGTTGGCGATCCAACCAACCAACAGGCCGATGACGATCCCGCCGACGGCCGCGATCGCGAAGCCGGCGATCGCCCCCGACAAGACGAACGCACCGGTCACGGCTGCGGCAACGGCCGCCCGATAGGCGACGAGCGCGGTCGCGTCGTTGAGCAGCGCCTCGCCCTCGACCAGTGTCACGAGCAGGCGAGGCGCGCCGAGGCGACGGAACACTGTCGTGGCGGCGAGCGCGTCTGTCGGGGCCACGATCGCCCCCAGGGCGAACGCCGGGCCCCAGCCCATGCCCGGGATGGCGGCCTGCGCGGCCACGGCCACGGCGATCATGGTGAAGATCACCAGGCCGATCGACAGTCTTGCGAGCGGGACGGCATTCGTCTTGAGGTCCCGGATCGGTGTCGCGACCGCAGCGGTGAAGAGCAGCGGCGGGAGGAACACGAGCAGGACGAGGTCCGGCTCGAGAGCGATCCGCGGCAGGCCCGGGACGAATCCCAGCCCGAGCCCTCCGAGGACAAAGAGCGTGGGATACGGGACGCCAATCCGCCGGGCGATCTCGAACAGGATCGCGATCGCGACGAGGATGATGAGAATCGCGGTCAGAAGGTCCAAGGGCGGTCGACCGGGTCAGGCCAGGACGTCGTGGTCGAGGATCTGCTCG
>JAXDKX010000268.1:0-3152 GCA_034666905.1 Chloroflexota bacterium
GAACTGAGGCCACGTGGATACCGTCGCGCAGGCCCTGATCATGGGGATCGTGCAGGGGCTGACCGAGTTCCTGCCGGTTTCCTCGTCGGGCCACCTGATCATCGTGCCGTTCCTCCTGGGCTGGCACGACCCGTTCATCACCTCGCTCGCCTTCAGCGTGATGCTGCATATCGGGACGCTGGCCGCACTGCTTATCTACTTCTGGGCGGAATGGCTCCGACTCGTGCCGGCCGGGCTGGCAGCGGTGCGCGACCGCTCGTTCCGGGACGACCCAAATCGACGTCTTGCCTGGCTGCTGGTGGCCTCGACGGTCCCGGCTGCGATCGCCGGGTTCCTGCTCAACGACCTGATGGAGTCGCGAGTCCGTGAGGTGGGCCTCGTCGCCCTGACCCTGGTGATCGGCGGGCTGATCCTGTGGCTCGCCGATCGTCGCGGCGGGCAGTCGAAGGGCGTCGACGACGTCTCGTTTCCGCTGGCGATCGGGATTGGCGTCGCGCAGGCGCTGGCGCTCGTGCCAGGGATCAGTCGCTCGGGGATCTCGATCTCGGCTGCGCGGTTCGCGGGGCTGAATCGAGAAGCGGCGGCGCGATTCTCGTTCCTGATGGCCGCCCCGGTGACGGCGGGCGCAGCCATCTTCGAGGTGCGCAAGCTCGTCGGTGGCGAACTCGGCGTGGCCGTCAGCGCGGCGCCCCTGCTGGTCGGGGTGGTCGCCGCGTTCCTGTCGGGGATCGTGGCGATCGGGGTCCTGCTCCGCTACGTGCGAACTCGTTCGCTGAATGTCTTCGTCGCCTATCGGCTCGCGCTCGCGGCCGTCGTCCTCGTCGTGTGGTTGGCGCGCTAGCTCGCCTGGGGTGATCGATGGAGGTCATGAAGCAGCTCCGCCAGCGGGCGATCCGGGACTTCGTCGACCAACGCCCGATCCGGACGCAGCAGGAGCTTGCAGCGGCACTTCGCGAGCGTGGCTTCCGGACCACCCAGGCGACCATCTCGCGTGACGTCGCCGAGCTCGGGCTGATCAAGGTGACGCGCGAGGGGACCGCGGCGTACGCGCTGCCGCCGCGCCTGATCGAGGCCGAGACATCGGGCGAGGATCGTCTTCGCAAGCTCCTGGCCGACCTGCCGATCGAGATCCACGATGCCGGTCTCCTGCTCGTCGTGCGCACCCTGCCCGGATCGGCGCATGCCATCGCCGCCGCCCTGGATCGCGCGCGCTGGCCGGAGGTTGCCGGCTCGATCGCCGGCGACGACACGCTGTTCGTCGCCTTTCCCGATCGGGGCTCCCTGCAACGGATCAAGCGTCGACTCATCGGCCTGACGGATGGCGCCGGCGGCGACCGATCCTGAGGCAGGCCGCCCGGCCCGTTTTGACACCGGTGTCGACCGCGACTACCATTCGCTCCCGGTCCGAACTTCAGGCGCGCGGCTAGGCCGCGAACGAGCCTGGAGTTCTTTCCTTTATCGAAGACCGAACACCGGTCTCCGTACCGACCCATCTCGTGCTGGGGGCCCTGCGGCCGTGAACAACAAGCCCACCTATCTTTCCAAGGACGGTCTCGAGAAGCTCCGCTCGGAGCTCGACGAGATGGTTTCGGTCAAGCGACCAGAGGTCGCCAACCGGATCCACGACGCCAAGGAACACGGCGATCTGTCGGAGAACGCCGAATACGAGGACGCCAAGAACGAGCAGGCGTTCGTCGAGGGCCGGATCCAGACACTCCAGGCGCTGATCAAGAACGCCACGATCATCGACGAGCACGTCTCGACGGACCACGTCCAGATCGGCTCGACCGTTTCGGTCGAGAGCGGCGACGGCGCGGAGCGCTTCACGATCGTCGGCTCGGCGGAGGCCAAGCCCGCCGAGGGCCGGATCTCCAACGAGAGCCCGGTCGGGCGCGCGCTGCTCGGCAAGAAGAAGGGGGAGAAGGTCGTCGTGCGGGTCCCGGCTGGCGACTTCACCTACAAGATCGTCGGTATCAGCTAGGCGCGACGCGGTCGCCATGGATTGGGCTGACGAGCTCGCGCAGAAGGCTGTCGGACCCCAGGTCGTCAACGATTCGAAGACCCCGTCCGGGACGGTCCATGTCGGCAGCCTGCGCGGACCGGTGATCCTCGACGTCATCACCCGCGCCCTCCGCGCCAACGGGGTCGAGGCGACGCTGCTCTACGGCGTCGACGACATGGATCCGATGGACGCCCAGGCGCTGCTGACCCCGGACGCCATCGATCGCGAGATGGGTCGCCCGCTTGCGCATGTCCCCGATCCCGCCGGCGATTGCCATCCGAGCTACGGGCGCCATTTCGCCGGGATCTTCATCGAGGTCTTCGCCGGGCTCGGCATCCGTCCCGACCGCTATTACTGGATGAGCGACATCTACCCGACGGGCGCCGTGGATCCCTACATCCGTGTCGCCCTCGATCGCGCGGCGCTGGTCCGCGAGATCTACCGCCGCGTCGCAAACGTCCGCCATCCCGACAACTGGCATCCGCTCGCCGTGGTCTGCCCAACCTGCGGGAAGGTCGGCACGACCATCGTGACCGACTGGGACGGAGCGCTCGTCTTCTTCGAATGTCGAGCTGACCTGGTGACCTGGGCGCAGGGCTGCGGCACCACCGGCTGGATCAGCCCATTCGGCGGAGCGGCCAAGCTGCCCTGGAACCTCGAGTGGGCAGCCCAGTGGTCGCTGTTCGGGGTGACGATCGAGCCGGGCGGCAAGGACCTTTCCACGGCCGGCGGGTCGCGTGATCGGAGCGACGCGATCGCGCGCGAGGTCTTCGAGCGGGAGCCCCCGCTCAATGTCCCGTACGAATTCCTCAACATCGGCGGACGGAAGATGTCGACGTCGAAAGGCCGCGGCGCGGCCGCCCACTCGATCGCCGAGGTCATCCCGCCCGAACAGCTCCGCTTCCTGTTCCTGCGACCGCGGCCCAACCAGGCCATCGAGTTCGAGCCGGAGGGATCCGACGCCATCCCGCGGCTCTTCGACGAGTTCGACAAGTTTGCGGCGGCGACCGCCGGCAAGGAGGTCCGCGGCGACATCGCCCCGGGCCATGCCGCCACGTTCGCCTATTCGCTGCTCGACCCGACGGCCGACGTTGCGGCCGAGGCTCTCGCCTTCCGGCCGGCGTTCTCGCACCTGGCCCTGCTCGCCCAG
>JAXDKX010000269.1:0-6215 GCA_034666905.1 Chloroflexota bacterium
GCGCCCCTTTGGTACGATGGCCGCGACGCAGGGATCCGGGCGGGCCCGCGGCCCACGTTGCGCTCCTCCCGCCCGATCCCGTCGTGCATCAGATCACGATCGTTCGCGCCCGGCGCCTGGCTGGTGCGCATCTCGTCCAGGAGGGTCCCGCACCATGGTCACCCGCGTCGGAATCAACGGCTTCGGCCGGATCGGCCGGCAGTCCCTGAAGGCGCTCATCGAGCGAGCCCCCGACATCGAGGTCGTCGCCGTCAACGACCTTGTCGACGCCGAGATGAACGCACTGCTGTTCAAGCGGGACTCGACCTACGGTACCTATCCCGGTGACGTCCGGCCCGGCGACCATTCGATCATCATCGACGGCCGCGAGATCAGGATCCTGGCAGAGCGCGACCCTGCCGCGCTGCCGTGGGGCGATCTCGGCGTCGACATCGTCCTCGAGAGCACCGGCATCTTCACCGATGCGACGAAGGCGAAGGCGCACATCGACGCCGGCGCAAAGAAGGTGATCATCAGCGCGCCTGCCAGGAACGAGGACATCACGATCGTCCTCGGCGTCAACGAGGATCGCTACGACCCGGCCGTCCACCATGTCATCAGCAACGCCAGCTGCACCACGAACTGCCTCGCCCCGGCGGCCAAGGTGGTCCACGACCTCCTGACCATCGAGCGCGGGCTGATGAACACGATCCACAGCTATACCAACGATCAACGGATCCTGGACGTGGCCCACAGCGATCCGCGCCGCGCTCGCTCGGCCGGCCAGAACATCATTCCGACGACAACCGGGGCGGCGAAGGCGCTGGCGCTGGTGATTCCAGACTTGAAGGGAAAGTTCGACGGCTTCAGCCTGCGGGTCCCGACGCCCACCGTCAGCGTGGTCGACTTCACGGCAACCGTGAGCCGGCCGACCTCGGTCGAGGAGCTGAACGATGCGTTCCGAACGGCTGCGGCGGGTCCGCTCGAGGGCATCCTGGGCGTCTCGGACGAGCCGCTCGTTTCGATGGACTTCAAGGGTGACAGCCGCAGCTCGATCATCGACGCCCTGTCGACCATGGTCCTCGGCGGGACGATGGTCAAGGTCATCTCCTGGTACGACAACGAGTGGGGCTACAGCTGCCGCGTCGCGGACCTGATCGCCTACGTGGCGGCTCGCCTGCCTGTCACGGTCTGACGCGGTGATGAACAAGCTGACCATCCGCGACGCAGACGTCGCGGACAAGCGGGTCTTCGTGCGCGTCGACTTCAACGTTCCGCTGGCCGACGGCAAGGTCACCGACGACTCCCGGATCCGGGCCTCCCTGCCGACCATCACGGCGCTCATCGGAGCTGGCGCACGCGTCATCCTGGCCAGCCACCTGGGTCGTCCTGACGGCAAGGTCCAGGATGGCCTGCGATTGCGGCCCGTGGGTGAGCGGCTGACCCAGCTCCTGCGCCGCAACGTGCCGGTGACCGGAGACGCGCTCGGGGTCGGGACGGAGGACGCGATCAGGCGGATGCGCCCGGGCGAGGTCCTGCTGCTCGAGAACCTTCGATTCCACAGCGAGGAAGAGAAGAACGACCCGGCCTTCGCCGCGATCCTGGCCTCGTACGCTGACATCTACGTGAACGACGCCTTCGGGACGGCCCACCGCGCCCACGCCTCGACCGTCGGGATCGCCAGGCTGCTGCCGGCCTACGCCGGGCTCCTGATGGAACGCGAGATCGAGATGCTCTCGAAGCTGCTGGAAAATCCCGAGCGCCCGTTCGCCGCGATCCTCGGCGGGGCCAAGGTCTCGGACAAGATCAAGGTCATCGATCGCCTCTTGAGCAACGTCGACATGCTGGTCCTCGGGGGCGGGATGGCCAACACGTTCCTGCTCGCCCAGGGCAAGGCGATCGGCAAGAGCCTGGCCGAGCCCGATCGGGTCGAGGACGCCCGGCGGATCCTGGCCAAGGCCGAGGCCAATGGCGTCCGCGTCGTCCTGCCGGTCGACGTCATCGTCGCCAAGGAGGTCACCCGAGGCACGGAGTACAAGACGCTCCCTGCCGAGAAGATCCCGGCCTCATGGCACATCGTCGACCTGGGCAAGGCAAGCCAGGAGCTGATGGTCGACGCGCTGTCCACCGCCAGGACGGTCTTCTGGAACGGTCCTCTCGGCGTGTTCGAGATCCCGTCCTTCGCCCACGGCACGAATGCCGTCGCGCGGATGCTGGCGGATCGAGCGGACGACGGAGCGACGATCGTCGTCGGCGGTGGCGATTCGGTGGCCGCCGTCACCCAGCAGGGGCTGGCGGGGCGGATGACGCACATCTCGACCGGAGGCGGCGCATCGCTCGAGTTCCTCGAAGGCCGCGAGCTGCCCGGGGTCACCGTCCTGCTCGATCGCCCGGCCGGTGTCAAGGCGACGGCGTGAACACGAGCATCGAGCTCATCGACGCGCGCGAGATCCTCGATTCGCGAGGCAACCCCACGATCGAGGTCGATGTCGTGCTCGCCGACGGCTCGGTCGGCCGGGCCGGCGTGCCCTCGGGTGCCTCCACGGGAGCGCACGAGGCGGTCGAGCTGCGCGACGGCGACAAGGCGCGCTTCGGCGGCAAAGGCACCCGCAAGGCCGTCGCGAACGTCGTCGAGACGATCGGACCCGCGCTGCTCGGATTCGATGCCACCGACCAGGCCGGCATCGATGCGACGTTGATCGAGCTCGACGGAACCCCCAACAAGTCGAAGCTCGGCGCCAATGCGATCCTCGGCGTTTCGTTGGCCTGCGCACACGCCAGCGCGGCGGCCGTGGACCTGCCCCTGTACCGGTACATCGGCGGCGTCGGGGCGCGGACGTTGCCCGTCCCGTTCTTCAACATCCTGAATGGTGGCAAGCACGCCGAGAACTCGACCGACTTCCAGGAGTTCATGGTCGCGCCGGTCGGTGTCGCGACGTTCGGCGACGCGGTCCGCGCGGGCGCCGAGGTCTTCCATGCCCTCAGGTCGATCCTGCACGATCAGGGCTTCTCCGTCGGCCAGGGCGACGAGGGTGGCTTTGCGCCCTCCCTTCCCTCGAACGAGGCCGCCGTCGAGGTGATCCTGCGGGCCATCGAGCAGGCCGGCTACCGGCCAGGCGAGGACGTCGCGATTGCCCTGGATCCGGCGACCAGCTCGATCCTCGAGGCGGGCACCGGCACCGACGGCACGCCCGGTCGATACCGCCTCGAGCGCGAGGCACGGACGCTGGATTCCGGCGAGCTCATCGATCTCTGGGAGGGCTGGGTTGCCAAGTACCCGATCGTGTCGCTCGAAGATGGCCTCGCCGAAGACGACTGGGCCGGCTGGCGCGAGCTGACCGCTCGACTTGGGTCGAAGGTCCAGCTGGTCGGCGACGATATCGTGGTCACCAACCCGGCGTTCATCGCGCGCGGGATCGCCGAGCACGCCATGAACTCGGTCCTGATCAAGCTCAACCAGATCGGGACGCTGTCAGAGACGATCGAGGCGATTGAGCTCGCGCGCAGCGCCGGCTGGACCGCGATGGTCAGCCATCGGTCGGGCGAGACCGAGGACACCACGATTGCCGACCTGGTGGTCGCGATGGGCACCGGCCAGATCAAGAGCGGCGCACCATCCCGGTCGGAGCGGGTGGCCAAGTACAACCGCCTGCTGCGCATCGAGGGTGAGCTCGGCGAGACGGCTCGCTATCCGGGTCGATCGGCGCTCGCGGCGTCGTGAAGCGCATCGTCGACCGCGGAGCCATCTCGGCTGCCTATGTCGGGATCGGCATGGCCGTCACGATCGTGGCCAGCTTTCTGCTGATCATTCCGATCGAGGGCCTGATCTGGTTGTTTGCGCTCCCATCGGGGCTGCTCATCGGCTATTACGCCAATCAGCGCTCGAACCGCCGCGCAGGCCCGTGGCGCCGGATCCTCTCCAATGGCCTGTTCGCAGGCCTGGCCACGGGGCTGGCCATGGCGGTCCTGCTGCTGGTGATCAAGTCGCTCTTCTTCTACGCCGACAACGGCTATCGCGATCCTGGCCTCGGGGGCCAGATCAGCTGCGCCACCGGCGCGGATTGTGTCTACCAGCGCTACCTCGACGCCGGACGTGGCCCGGAATTCCTGGCCGCCGGGGTAAGTGATGCGTCGTCGTTCACGGCGCTGTACTGGCGCGAGCAGTTCGGAAGCGGCGGAACGGTCTTCGGTCTGACCGTGCTCGGGAGCCTCGGCGGCGCGGCCCTCTACGGCCTCTTCCGACCCAGGCCGGTCACCGCCGAGACGATCGTCCCAGCCTGATCGGGCGCCTCCGGCACTCGCGGCGCTCGCCGGAATCGAAGACGCCCCGGGCAGGCCCGGGGCGCCAGGATGAGCGGTCTTGAGGGACTAGCTCTTCGAGGCCTTCGCCGCCTTCGCGCCAGCCTTGGGTGCTGCCTTCGAGCCCTTTGGCGCCGCCTTCGTCGTGGCCTTGGCCGCCGGCTTCGACGCCGCGGCGGGCTTCCTGGTGGCCGCCGGCTTCTTCGCGGCGGCGGCCTTGGTCGTTCGAGTGGACGCCGCCTTGGCGGGGGCGGCCTCGGCGCTGGCGGCCGAGGAGCTGGCCGCTGCCTTGGCGGCCGCGGCTTCGGCTCGAGCGGTCTTGCTCAATGCGGCGCGGGCCTTGCCGGCGGCCGTTTGGGCGCCCTTCGCCTTGCCGGCCTTGCCAGCGGCGATCCGGACCTTGGCGGCCTTCGCCGCGGCGGCCTTGCCGGTCGTCTTGACGAGCCGTCCGCCGGTCTGGAGGCGCTCGCCGACCAGCGCCGCGTTGACCTTGAGCGTCAGTCTCGACTTTCGCCGCGCGGCGGCGTTGGGATGGATCGCCCCAACCTTGGCCGCACGATCGAGCGCGCTGAGGGCCTCGGCGAGCGCGGCAGCGGGATCGATCGAGGAATCGGCTGGCTGGGCCACGGCGGCCAGGGCCTTGGCGACAAAGGTCTTGGCGGCGGTGCGGCGAGGCTGAAGCACCTCGTGGCGGCTCTGGGCCTGACGGACTCGCTTGAGTCCGGACGGCGTGCGAGCCCCTGTCCAGGTGCGGGGCGTCTTGGCCACGTGGGCAAACCTCAGCTTGACGGTGGATCGGGTTGAGCGGGGCGCGAGACAGGCGCCGGGCGCGGAGAGGGATGGTAGCACAGGTCCATCAGGTGACCCGGAGCCGCAGCGGCCGCCAGGACCCTCCACACTGACCGCGTGACTGCCATTCTCGGCGGCCTTGGTGCCGCCGCGCTGTGGGCCGCCGCCACGCTCTGCTCCTCGCGCTCCAGTCGAATGCTCGGCTCGCGGGTCGTGCTCGCCTGGATCATGATCGTCGGGGTGGTCGTGGCCTTGCCGATCGCGGTGGTCAGCCCGGGGCCGACGACCGTGGCGCCATCGACCATCGTCCTGCTGCTCCTGGCGGGCAGCTGTTACGTGGTCGGACTGCAGCTCACGTACGCCGCACTGCGCGTCGGCAAGGTCTCCATCGTCGCACCGATCGTCTCGACCGAGGGCGCCGTTGCCGCCCTCATCTCGGTCGCCCTGGGGGACCCGATCGGCCTGCTCGCCGGCCTGATGCTGGTGGCGATTGCCGCCGGTGTCGTCCTCTCGTCGCTCGAGCGCGCCCGTCCGGAAGTCGCGGCCGGCGACTTCGACGTGACGGCCGATGCCCTCGATGGGCCCGGGCCGGCTGACGAACTCGCCGTGGACGCGACGGTCGACGCGCGGCGGACCGCCGCATTGTCGGTCGCGGCCGCCCTCGTCTTCGGTGTCGGTCTCGTTGCGGCCGGCCGCTCGGCCCAGCTCGTGCCGGTCGCCTGGGTTGCCCTGACAGCGCGGCTGGTCGGGATCGTCGGCGTGGTCGTCCCGCTGCTTCTCCAGCGACGGCTGCGCCTGTCGCGGGCGGCCCTCCCACTCGTCGTGATCGCGGGGATCGGGGAAGTGGTCGGCTCGATGCTGTCGGCCTGGGGGTCCCGCGAGAGCATCGCGATCACCGCCGTCATGGGCAGCCAGTTCGCAGCGCTCGCCGCTGTCGCTGCGTTCCTCCTGTTCGGCGAGCGGCTCGCCCGGATCCAGGTCGTCGGGGTCGTCCTCATCGTCGCGGGCGTCACGATCCTGGCCGGCGCGTCGGTCTGACGCCTCCATCGGCGCTGCTGGGGGCCGCCGACCGAGTGCTACACTCCGGCCGACCCACTGGACCGCGACCCGGTCCCGTCATGCCCGCCACTGCCCATGAGGACCCGGTG